>JBEBUO010000139.1:0-6443 GCA_040393285.1 Taibaiella helva
TTGATGCGGGTGATAATACTTTACTACCCGCTGACCTGCTTAGTGATCTTGATGGAAACGAGCGCATTGGAGATGGTACTGTAGATATGGGGGCCTACGAGTTTGGTAGTGTTCCTTTAAATGTAGCTTTGACCCGCTTCTCCGCCACCATATCCGGATGCTCCGTTCACTTATTATGGCATACCGCCAATGAAACAGAACTGAGTCACTATGAGGTTGAGGCAGCCGGAGCCGCCGGAGATTTTAAACCAATCGGTAGGGTCAAGGCGCTCAACCAGGATCGGTCAACCTATTATTTTGACATCGGCCAGGAAGAGGCCACAGTCTATTATCGCTTAAGGTCGGTGAGCAAAGACGGTGCAGGCGATTACAGCAACATACTGCCCGTATCGGTGGCTTGCTACCCTGCCGCTGCTATAACGGCCTATCCCAATCCAGCTACCCAGCTGCTGCATGTGGCAGGCCTAGCAGCCGGACAGACTTTGCAACTGATAGATGTGTATGGCAGAAGTCTGATACAGGAAACCATTGCTGATGCTAAAACGAGCATTTCCTTAACCTCCTGCCTTCCCGGAATCTATCAACTGATCGTCAGCTCGGCCTCCGGAGAAAGGATAGCGGGTCTGCCCATTGTGGTACAATAAGCCATTGTACAAACTGCAATAAAAAATCCGCAAAAAATAAAGTTTTGCGGATTTTTTGTATGTCGTTCAGGCTATTACTTTGCTGCTTACTTGCCAAATTGCAGTTTCTTGCCGGGATAATATGCCAGGCTGCCCAGTTCTTCCTCGATGCGGATAAGCTGATTGTACTTGGCCATACGGTCGCTACGGGAAGCGGAACCGGTCTTGATTTGTCCGCAATTTAAGGCTACGGCCAGGTCGGCTATGGTGGTATCTTCCGTCTCCCCACTGCGGTGGCTCATGATGGTATTATACCTGTTTTGCTGTGCCAGGCTTACCGCATCTATGGTTTCTGTAAGTGTGCCAATTTGGTTAACCTTCACCAACAGGCCATTTGCAGTGGTTTCTTTAATACCTTTTTCAAGTCTTAATACATTGGTTACAAAAAGGTCATCGCCTACTAACTGAACCTTATTGCCCAAAGCATCGGTCAGGGCTTTCCAACCTTTCCAATCGTCCTCGGCCATACCGTCTTCAATGCTCACAATGGGGTATTTTTTACACCATTTTACCCAATATTCCACCAGCTCCGCGCTGCTCATTTTCTTTCCGTCCGACTTGTGAAATACATATTTCTTGCTTTTGGCATCATATAGTTCACTGTTGGCCGCATCCATAGCTATGGCTACCTGGTCGCCGGGTTTATAGCCCGCTTTTTCAATGGCTTTGAGTACGGTTTCAATGGCTTCTTCATTGCTTTGGATATTGGGCGCAAATCCACCCTCATCGCCTACATTGGTGCTGTAACCTTTATCTTTCAATACATTTTTCAAGGAATGAAAGATCTCCACACCCCAGCGCAATCCTTCACTGAAGCTGGCGGCTCCGATAGGCATTACCATAAACTCCTGGAAGTCGATCTTGTTATCCGCGTGTGCACCGCCATTGAGGATATTCATCATGGGCACAGGCATAGTTTTAGCGTTAGTGCCACCAATATAACGGTATAAGGGCATGTCGGCTTCGTCGGCTGCAGCTTTGGCTACAGCCATACTTACAGCCAGCATGGCATTGGCACCCAGTTTGGATTTATTGGCCGTGCCGTCCATAGCCAGCAGGAGCTTATCGATACCGGCCTGGTCCATAATGTCAATACCGTACAGCTCCGATGCGATCACATCGTTTATATTCTTCACTGCTTTCAGCACACCCTTACCCAGGTATTTCTTCTTGTCGCCATCCCGGAGTTCTACCGCTTCATGAACGCCTGTAGAGGCACCTGATGGTACGGCCGCCCGGCCAAAGGCGCCGGTATCGGTATAGATGTCCACTTCTACTGTGGGGTTACCTCGGGAATCGAGAATTTGTCGGGCATGAATGTCTGAAATGAAGCTCATTTATAGAATGGTTTTAAAATTCGCTGCAAAGATAATAAATAGACCTATGTGGTGCTATGCCTTTCTATCGGCTTATGGATACGAATACAAAAAAACCGGGAACAGTTTGGCTACTGCTCCCGGTACTACTTTAATAAATTAGCTTACTTAGTAACGTTGCCTTTTAAGGTAAGCACATAGCGCTCCTTGGATTTGTCGTCTTGTACGGCATTGGATTGTATGGTCACATCCCGATTAACGGGACCGACCCTGCCTTGTGACTTAAAGGTTACTTTAATGCTACCTGTTTTGCCCGGCATTACAGGTGTCTTAGGCCACTCGGGCGTAGTACAACCACAACTGGCTTCTACCCTCAGGATTTGCAGGGGCTGATCGCCGGTGTTCTTAAATTCGTATTCATGCACGACATCATCTCCTTCTTTTACCGTACCAAAATCGTATGTGTCGTTCTTGTCTTTAAACTGAAACTTGGCACCCGATTGTGCACTCACGGTAAAGGCGGTAAAGGCAATCAATAATAAGGTACTCCAGATTTTCTTCATGATTAATTTTTTTGTGGGCTAATAAACAAAATAGTGTCGGGTAATAAAAACACCCAACACATCAGACAGCAAAAAATTGTAAAAGTTTAGGCTTGCTACGTGTTGGGTGCACTTCTTTCCAGAAGTAAGGTATATTAATGCGTTTTGATCATAGACGTATTCTGGGGTGCAGAACCTTCGGGGGCTTTTTCTACCACACCTTTGATCCATAAAACTTTGCTACCTGCGGTAGAGGTTACTGTAATGCTTTTGTTGAAGGGACCTACCCTGCCCTTGGTACCGTACGCAGCTTTGATGCTACCTGTTTTTCCGGGAGCTACAGGTTCTTTAGAATAAAAAGGAGTGGTACAGCCACATTGAGGCTTTACGGTTTGTATAATCAGCGGCTCTTTACCGGTATTGGTAAATACGAATTCAGCTTCAGCAGCATCACCTTCCATCAGGGTGCCGAAGTCATGCGTTTCTGTCTTAAACTGTACTGTAGTATTTACAACCGGTGTTGTGGCTTGTACCTCCGGCTTGGCGATGGCTCTTTTTACTTCTGCGTTCTTGACTTCGGCCTTTTGTGTGGTCTCCCCTTTCTGTACCGGTTGCAATTTTTTTACCTGGGCAAAACCGGTAGTGGCAGCCAATGCACAAATACCTAAAGCACATAATGTCTTTTTCATAATTATAATGTTTCTTTGTTTTTGTTCCTCACAAAGATAAACGGGTGTGGTAAAGAAGCCTGTTAATCGCAGGTTAAGTTTGCATACAAAAGTAAGCTTGAGGTGTACTTTAACAATAGGATAAGGAGCACAAAACGAACCTGCCACGATTAAAAACAAGCTTAGGGGTGACAATAAAATAAATGGTCCGGCATACTTGTATTTTTTAAAAACTTTTTGATATTTAATTGGCTTAGTGACGTAAATGGTATTATTTTTGCGTTACATACTTTTTATCGATTCAACACACATAATTATGAAAAAAAGCCTTTTGTTTTTTGCAGCAGCTACTTCCCTGTTTTTCGCTGCTTGTACCGGAAATAACTCCGATGGCGAGTATTCACAAGAACAATTAGATTCTATTTTACAGGCTAAGACAGATTCTGCCGCCAATGCGGCAAGAATGGAGAACGACTCATTGTTGAAAGCACAAGCAGAGCATATTGCTGATTCCTTAAGGATAGCCGACTCGCTTGCTATGGCTGGTAAGAAGACCACAACGACCAAGACCGTGGTGAAGAAAAAAGTAGACGGTAAAGTGGTAGAACAGACCGAAGAGGTAAAGAAGGAAACCAAACCTGAAACAGTAGGTAGCGGCAAACCTAAAATGGGGACTAGCAATGATCCCAATGCAGTAGGTAGCGGTAAACCTAAAATGGGCGCTAATACAGAAAATAAGGATGCTAATTCGGTAGGTAGTGGTAAACCCAAAATGGGACAGGAAAAATAGTAACAAGGATTTATTTAGCATATCCGGAGGTATTTTTTCAACGCCGATTGATAAAATACAGACAGCCTTTAGGTAACTTTATAGTTGCTTAAAGGCTGTCTCACTTTGGTTCAGCTCGCACCTCGCCTGACAGGTAGAAATACAAGGAATATAAAATACTGGGCTGCTTAACTCCCGGGCAAGGTCAGCCGCCCGAATCATCTCATTGAATTTTGCAGACGTAGCACAAACAACAGCGCCTTGCTGCTGAATTGGTATCACCCACGACCGGAGAAACAGAAAATGTGGGGGGATTTAAACTGGCAACGCGATGTATTGCAAGTGAAACTGCTTTTAAAAAATTCAACTTATTTCATTGGCTGATATATTACTTCCGGTTCAGCTGATGGTTACTACTTCATGAGGACATATGGACTGCACAACATAAAACGCTTTCCCAGACAGGAATAAGAGTTGAATAATGACCTGTAACGCTGGTCGTACCGGGTACCAAACAATGGTCATATCCGACCGGCTGTACCCCACAAATAAAAAGAGGCTGCCTTTCATCAGGCAGCCTCTAATGTAATGTAGCGCTAAGCGCAAATTTTACTTCTTACTTTGTACCAATGAACTTACAATCGTTTTCAGTAACGCCGTCGCCAATGGAATAATCCAGGGTTAAGGTATTGCCTACGATAGTTCCGGTTCCGGAGAAAGTGGTCACACCACCATTACCGTTTCCGCTGAAGCTGATCTCATTGGTGCCGGTTACTTTACCGATAGCAGTATAGTTGTCGTTGTAAATATTAGACATATTTACCTGGATGTCATTAGAATGTTCCGTAATGGTCACGGTGTACTCATCTGAACCAATAGTGCATGTTTCGTTACCACTAAAAGTACCTAAGAACTTGTCGCGGGTCAGTTCTTTACAATCCTTGCCTTCATAACCTATGGCACAGGTTTCATCTTTATTACAAGATGTCATCGTTACGGCAGTAAAACCGAAAATAGTAAGCATGGAGGCTGTTAAAATCAGACGTGCTTTTTTCATATTTGTTGTGTTTTAATTTTAAAAATGGATGTTAATGATGGTTTTGTGATGTTGCGTCAATTACTTTCTTAAAGTAGAAGAGCAGGCTTCAATAGCGCTACCGCCAGCGGTCTCTTTTACGGTAAACTGTGCTTTCAGGGTGCTGTCGTTCAGATAGGTAATGTCTGCTTTATAAAAGCGTCCGTCGGTACCTTCCTGCTCGGCTATGGTAAGCTCTTTTCCGGCAGCAGTTGCATTCAGAATATTGTCGGTATTACCTAATCCCTGAACAGTAACACTGGTCGGGTTGCTGTTGCTGGCCGTAATCACGATATCGTATTTCAGGTCGTTGCCTTCACGATCGCCCAAAGGACAATCATCAGTAGCTGCATAAAACCCTTTAAATTTAGCAGAAGAGGCGGTCTGGCAATTGTTGCCCTCATAACCATCAGGACAGTTACAGCTTCCGTTCACACAGGTACCTCCATTCTGACAAGTTACATTTTCACAAGGGTTCTTATCACTCTTGGAGCAAGAGGTGTACGTGGTCAGTGCAAAAGCGCCTAAAGTGAACACACCGGCTGCAAGAATAGATTTAGTCGATTTCATAAAAATTGGATTAATTTAAAAGGTTTGCGTGATTGAGTAAGGCAAATGCTGTGCCAAAAATAATGGTGTAAGCATTTAATAGTTATTAGTTTACAAAAATTTAGTAAAAAACATGCATGATTCAGAATGATTTCAAAAATAAAAACAGCTACCAATCTTTTGTCTTCAATTGACGGTCGGACTCACGTTGCTTGATCGTGTCGCGTTTATCATAGAGCTTTTTGCCCCTACCCAGGCCAATATCCAGCTTAGCTAAGCCTTTGGCATTGACAAATAACGCAAGTGGCACGATGGTAGCCCCTTTTTCTTTAATTTTTTGCTGCCATTTCCTGATTTCCTTCTTATTTAACAACAATTTTCGTTCTCTTGTGGGTAAATGGCCCGCATATCCGGCATGTGTATACTCCGCTATATGCAGGTTGCGTATCCATAATTCGTCCTTAAAAAAGAAACAATAACTGTCATTAAAACTTACTTTTCCGGCCCTGATTGATTTAATTTCCGAACCCGTAAGCACCATACCCGCTGTGAGCTTGTCTTCAATGGCATACTCAAAAGTGGCGGGGCGGTTTTTCAGAAAGACGGACTTAGATGGGGAAGTATTGGGTTTGGCCATGAAAAATAGAGGCGAAAAATGTTAAAATAAAATAATCAATGTTGATGTGCTATCAGCCCTGGCGAAGCTACCACCAAAAATTAAATTACGAAATGCTTTTATCTTTTCATTAAAAAATCCCGCTGTCCAAAAGCGGGATTTTCAAAGAAGAGGTACCGAGCGGATTCGAACCGCTGTACGAGCTTTTGCAGAGCTCTGCCTAAC
>JBEBUO010000140.1:0-6374 GCA_040393285.1 Taibaiella helva
TTGCTGCAGTGGTAAAGAAGTCTTCTGCCATATCACCGCAGAAGGAAGCGAGCAAGGCTGTTTCTTTATGTGCTGATAGGTATGTAGTCAGGGAATCCAGGGAAAAATCGGCTCTTCTTAAGGGTGTAATATGATGAAACCCTATTTGCGCTCCCTCCTCTTCGGTAGTCTGGGTGTAGGTGTAGGAGGGCCGGTACCCGGCATCATAAAAGGAACAGGCAAGGGCAAATTGACGATGGCCATCTGATGTGGCTTTCTGAGCAATGGCCCTGCAGCACAAGTTCCCTTCCAGAGAAATAAAATCCGCATGGGATAAACGTGTGGTGAAGGAGGGAAAATGATACCCACTGTCCAATACCAGTAAGCGCCTTCCTGAAGCGGTAAACAAGGGGTGTAGCCATTGGGCCGTATGCGGGTTAATGTAGGCCACAACCACATCGGCACCTTGAAGCAGTAATTGCTCACAATGTGCATACACCTCTTCCTGCTTCGCAGCGACGCCTATATTGCTACTGAGGATCTTGGGTTCCTTCTTGGGTCCCGGGACCGACATCAGCCCATACCGAAGACCATCGTATAAATCGAAGGCCATAGCGGGGTAGAGTACGGACCGGGGGAGCAAAAAGCCGATTTTTATATCTTGTTGCATGCTTAGCTTCTGGAAGGGAAAATGCCTACTAGGCAAATCACATAGTTTAGTCCGAGATAGGGTTGCATTATGGGAATAGCTTGTCTGTCTCCACTTATTCCTACTGTAACAGGAGGTTTTATCGCTCTTAAACTACCATCTGCTTGTTCGTTGGTATAAAGGCTGGCAGCTGCTGCCAATATATTTCCATGGGGAGCAGCAGTATTGCCTGATTCGGAGTAAGCAGGAATAGATGCAGTAGGAGTCGCGGTTACCTCGTGTGTATGCATGGGTAAGTTAACCATACTGGGGGTGACTTGCGCAGACCCACCCATTTCGCCTAAGGTGTAACCTGGTTGGTCTTGAAGGTAGCTGGTGCCCCCTGGCATGCGCCCCCGCAGGTCGGGTAGGGCAAAAGTCTGCACACCATTGCCACCATAGGTGGTACCCAGCAAACTGAATAGTGCAGCATTGCTGGCAATGTTCAACAGTTGGCCGCTGCAAAATGCCCAATGCTTCGGCTCAAAGTTGCCGGCAAAAAGACGTATTTCTGATATTGTTCCTTCCATAGTAATACTTTTATTGGTATGATTTACTTTAATTAATTGTTTCTGGCAGGAAATATGCCTTCTATACAAATGATATAGTTAAGTGCCAGGGATGGATTTCGTATGTCGATGGGGGTTCCGTTTCCTACCATGGACAGGTTAATCTTGCTGGAAGTAACAGCCAGCATGCCGTCAGCTGCCTCGGTGGTGTATGCGCCGGCATTTGCCGCAAGTATGGAGCCGGAAGGAACAGACTTATTACCCGATTCGCTGTAGGTGGGTACATTGATGGTGGCTGAGGCATAATGGTTATGTGCCGGCATTTCGGCCGGGGAAAGTGTATGCATTTCTGTACCACCGACCTGTCCCAGGCTGATGTTGGGCAAGCCGGGCCCCTGTCCGGTACCGATAGGTATTCTGCCCCGCAGGTCAGGTAAAGCAAAGGTAGCGTAGCCATCACCCCCGTAAGTGGTGCCCAAAATGGTATATATAGCTTCGTGATAGGCTATATTCATGAGACTTCCATCACAAAATGCCCAGTTTTGGGGTGCAAAATTTCCTGTAAAAAGGCGGATTTCTCCTATTGTGCCTTCCATATAATATATTTAAAATCGTGAAGGATAAGATTTGAGTACTAAGAACGTTGCGGATACTGACCATAAAGGCATATAATGTAATTCATGCCCAGGTAAGGTTGTGTGATATTAAGTGGTATGCTGTTGCCGCTACCGGCAATCTGTACGTTAAAGGAAGCGGGTACCAGACTTGTATCCGGAGCCTCTCTGCTGTACATATTTGCTTTCGCAGCAAGGATATTTCCCGAAGGGGTATTGGCATTTCCCGATTCTGAATACACCGGTAAGGCTACTGCTGCACTGGTTTCATGGGTATGGGGAGGCAGGTTAGCCGCCGTTAAGGTAAGCGTGCTGGCGCCCGATATTTGGCCTAGTGGATACGGAGACAGGCCAGGGGCGTGACCTGCGCCTATGGCCGTCCTGCCATTCAGGTTAGGCAGTGCAAAGGTTTTAATACCGTCGCCCCCATAGGTGGTGCCCAGAACTGAAAATAGGGCAGTGTTGGAGGAGATCGGAATCAGTCCTCCATTGCAAAACGACCATTCCCTTGGTGCGAATGAGGCCGCGAAAAGGCGAATTTCGCCGATAGTACCTTCCATAGGTATGCAGTTTATTGGTTTAATGAATAAATACCCCGAAAATCTCTTTTCAGGTGTGTATGGATGATTGTACTGGAAATAACATCAGCTGCGGTCCTGTTAAACTCATGAGATGAGCCTAATGCAAAAGCCGAAAAGGGAGGATGTTCAATAATTGCTGGCTATGAAATTAACAAAGGGTAAATACCCGATAGTATTTGGTGCAAGCAATTTACTAAGAACAAAACTGTTAATGTTTCACAAATGTAATTGTAATGAACTAGAAATCATACACATACTTTAAACATTAAAATATTTTTTCTCAAAAAATTAGAATTTAATTATCTGCATAAATTAGTTATGTGTTCGGAAGCAGGCGATTTATACATGGCTAGCATGTAAGCTGTCAGAATCGGAGTTGCATGCTCATGCCATAGGTATCACCGGTGGTAAAAGGAGAAAAGTATAATGAAATGTTTGTATCTTTCTTGAACAATGTGCGCTGGATTGCCGGATACATCCAGTATGCGAGTCGCGTATTCAAAATACCGATTCCGGCTCCCATCACCACGTCCGATAGCCAGTGTCTGTTATTATACACCCGTAATATTCCGGTACCTGTAGCCAGCGCATAACCCGCTATGCCGTACCAGAGGTGCGTATCTTTATACTCCATCCATAAAAATGTGGCCCCCATAAAGGCGGTAGCGGTATGCCCTGAGGGGAAGGAATTAGCCGCATGACCGTCGGGCCTTAACCTTTGTGTCAGTTGTTTTCCTCCTTTTACCGTGGCCACAGTTAATAGTGTGGACATACCCAATATTATGGTGCGGTCAAGGAGTCTATTTTTGCCTTTTACACCGGCCAGATTAAGACCGTATACGGCCGCCACCGGCAGGTATTGTAAGTAGTCATCTCCACGAAAAGGCCGGTCGCGGTACTGTAAAAAAGATTGTACCTCCCGATCCACCTGCCTCAGTGCGGCGCTCTCCAGGGAAATGCATCCGTAAGCGATCGTAACTGCCGGTGCGATAAGGGAAGGGACTATTGCCTTTTGCCTTTTCTCTTGGACAAAAGGAACTGTAGTAAGGCTACTGTCCGTTTGTGCCATGGCTGCTGTGGCATATAGAAAGACGCAACAGGACAAAACCTTACGTGTGATCATATCAGCGTGGGTTAACGCGGTCAAAACTATTAAAAATAACGTGAAAAAAGGTATCAGACCTTCATCCGGTCCGATACCTTTTTCCTTTCCCTTTTCTCAACCTGTTTACAATGTTGCTTTCAGCCAGTCAAAAAATTCACGCTGCCATACCAGGCCATTGTGTGGGTGCAGCACCCAGTGGTTCTCATTGGGAATATACAGCAGTTTGCTTTTGATGCCTTTGAGCTGGGCTGCCTGAAAAGCTTCCAGTCCCTGCTCTATAGGAACCCTGAAATCAAGCCCGCCCTGTATGATCATGATGGGGGTATTCCATTTATCCACAAAGTTGGAGGGATTGTATTGGGTATAGCTTTTGGGTTCCGGCCGGGTCCAGTAATTGCCGCCAAGGTCCCAGTTGGCAAACCATAGTTCTTCCGTAGTACCATACCAGCTTTTCATATCAAAGAGACCATCGTGTGCAATGAAGGTCTTGAACCTGTTATTGTGTATACCTGCCAGCATAAATACGCTGTAGCCGCCATAGCTGGCGCCCACACAGCCCAGTCGGTCTTTATCCACATAGCTTTCTTTGGCCACGTCATCAATAGCCGACAGGTAATCCTGCATAGGTTGGCCACCCCAATCACCACTAATCGCTTCATTCCAGGCCACACCCCATCCGGGCATTCCCCTGCGGTTAGGTGCCACCACTATATAGCCATTAGCCGCCATCAGCTGAAAATTCCAGCGCACACTATAGAACTGTGTGAGTCCTGATTGTGGTCCGCCCTGGCAATACAACAAAGTGGGATATTTTTTTGCGGGGTCAAAGTCAGGCGGGTAGATCACCCACACGCCCATTTCTTTCCCATCAGTGGTCTTTACCATGCGGAGTTCGGTACGGCTTTGCTTTATCTGTTGGTAGGCTTCATCATTTACATGCGTGAGCTGGCTTAATTCACCTGTCTTGATGTTGGCGCTGTAAAGTTCCGCGGCGTGGTTCATATCTGTACGGCTCACGATCAGCTCATGTCCGTACTGACCAATGATGCCGGTAATATCGTACTTGCCCGAAGCTATAGCGCGAACTGGTGTCGCTGCTCTTGCCAGCAGATTGGGCGGCACATTAAGGGTAAATAGCTGGCGGGTGCCTTTAAGGCTGGCATCAAAATATATTTGTTTACTGTCTTTGCTCCAACTAAAACCGCCATCTACGGTTTCATCCCATCCGGCCGTCACGTTTCGCTGATAGCCTGTTTTCCAGTCCATAATCACGATATCATTTTTATCCGCCTCATATCCGTCGCGTGCCATGCTCAGCCATGCCAGTTTGGAGCCGTCGGGGCTAAATGCCGGGGCCTGGTCGTAGCCCATCCTACCCTCTGTAAGGTTGCGGGTTTTGGCATCTCCTATATCATACACATAAATATCCGTATTGGTACTCTGAGCATATTCTTTTCCGGTTTTCTTTTTGGTGACATATAAAATAGACTTACTATCCGGGCTAAAGATGAAATCTTCGGCACCACCAAACGGTTTTTGCGGGCAATCGTAGGGTTCACCTTCCATGATATCCTTCACGGGTGTACGGGGGTTGTCGATACTGGCGACAAAAACATGGCTTACTTTCCCTTCATTCCAGGTGTCCCAGTGTCGGTAGTTAAGATCGGTAAATACATATGCTGTGCTGTTGGGCACATCGGTATATTTTTCTTTGGCGAGTAATGGCTCCTGAGGTACGGTTTTGGAAAAGGCTACCCATTTCCCGTCGGCTGAAATCCGCAGGTTTTCAGCACCGGCAATTTGCACCGACACCGTGGTCCAGGTTTTCCCCTCATCGGTGCTCTTTATCAGCTGGTCCTCTTTTATCGCATAAAGGCCTTGTTCATCCCATTGTACAATTTGTTTGTCGGCCGCTATTTGTGTGGGCAGACTTTCCTTAGTATCTAATTGTAACAGGTAGTAACTATTGTCGTTCTTTTCAGTGGCCAGGTCGGTCAGCCCTACGCGGTACAGGAGTTTCGTGCCGTCCGGGCTTTGTGCCATAGCCGATACCTTACCCAGGCGCCATAGTGCCTCAGCACTCAGTGCACTTTGTGCGGATACATTTGTGGCCCATATCAGGAGCAGGACGAAGGAAAGTTGTTTCATCATTATAGCATTTGTTTAATCCGACAGATAATAAGCAGTGGCAAAAGTCCTGCTTTTTTTTCAATACACCTTGCCCCTTTAGGGGTTAGTGCTTACTGGATAAGTTTTCTTTATACTTCAGCTCATCAAATCCCACAGCTATGACCTTGCCATCCCGTTCTATAACCGGTCTTTTGATGAGACTGGTATGGGCTGCCATGAGCTGTACGGCCTCCTTCTGTGTTAGCGACTTTTCTTTAACGGTGGCATCCAGGTTGCGCCATGTGGTACCTTTTTTATTCAGCAATACTTCCCAGCCCGTTTGCCGGCTCCAATCAGTAAGACGGGAGCGGGTGATGCCTTCGGTTTTATAGTCATGAAAAGTAAAGGGGATCTTATGTTGTGTGAGCCAGTTCGTTGCTTTTTTGACGGTGTCACAATTCTTTATACCGTAAACGGTGTACATAAACGTATCATTTTAACTGGTAAAAATAGGAAAATCAAATGGTTTTGACTTTATAAGGAGGAAATTGCATATCGTAATTCGAAGTGCATAATTTTTTAGAATACGTACATTCGCAGGTAACCTTTATATAAAAAGTGAACTATGCCTGTTACAGATTTTTTGGTGATCGGATCGGGAATTGCCGGACTCACTTTTGCCGTTAAAACGGCCAAAGCATTTCCGGACAAAAAAATTACTGTCCTGACTAAGGCCTATGTGGATGAGACCAATACCAAATACGCACAGGGTGGTATCGCGGTAGTAGA
>JBEBUO010000141.1:0-6342 GCA_040393285.1 Taibaiella helva
TTGGAAGAAGTAAACCGACAGTTAAGTCAAAGCAAAAGCTTAGCTGTAGGGAATTATTTGCTACAGATCGTAGCAGATGAAGAAAAACCGATTGTATTTAAATTAAGTAAAACCCAATAAAAGGAGCGCTCACCAGGCAAGCATCAAACAGCAGAGAAACCCCCGGACAGACTGGACATCACTGCATCAAACCACACCATAACCTGATAAAAATCATACCCGGAATATGACAAAAATCATTGATTAAGGGATAGGCACATCTTAAATTTGTACCAGACAAGCAGGCCGGCACAGGTATCGGCTTTCATGGTAAGGTTGGATAAAGGCTTTTAGTAGACACACAGAGGAACCTGAAGCATGTTTGTAAACATTTAAGTATATTCTTAACTTCAATTCTATATACTATGGTCTCTTTCCAATTAAATTCCGGGAAATTTTTCCTCCTTTCCGCCTCCATTGCCCTGCTGGCGGGGAGTAGCGGCTGCAAGCCCAAGACGGCGGCAACAGCTACCAGTGGCGATGCAGCTCAGAAAGTATACATACCCCCCGGGCAGTATGATGAGTTTTACGGCTTTGTTTCCGGCGGCTTCAGCGGGCAGTTATCCGTCTACGGATTCCCCTCAGGACGGCTTCTAAAAGTACTTCCCGTATTCTCCCAAAACCCTGAAAACGGCTATGGCTACAGCGAGGAAACCCTGCCGATGCTCAACACCTCCCATGGCTTTGTGCCCTACGACGACCTGCACCATGTGCAGGTATCGCAAACCAACGGGGAGTCTGACGGGCGCTGGGTATTTGTAAATGGCAACAACACGCCACGCGTAGCCCGTATCGACCTTAAAACTTTCAGGACCGTAGAAATAATTGAACTGCCCAATAGTGCAGGTAACCACTCTTCTCCTTTCATTACCGAAAACACGGAGTACGTGATTGCCGGTACCCGGTTCAGTGTACCCGAAGATGGTGTAGAGTACCCCATTCATACCTACAAAGACAATTTTAACGGCACCATCAGCTTCATCAGCGTGGAAAAGGAATCGGGGGAGATGGACATCGCCTTCCAGCTCGAGGTGCCTGCCCTGAACTTCGACCTGAGCCATACAGGCAAAGGCCCCAGCAGCGGCTGGTTCTTCTTCTCTACCTATAATACCGAAAAGGCCTACACCCTGCTCGAAGTCAATGCCTCCCAAAACGATAAAGATTTTATCATGGCGGTAAACTGGAAAAAGGCGGAGGAGCTGGCAAAGTCTGGCAAAGGCGTGAAGAAAAAAGTAAAATACGCCCATAATAAATGGGACGAAGCGACCCACTCCGGTACTTCGGAGATGAAAACAGAAGTGCTGACCCTTCAGGCAGCTGATCTGAGAGATATTATCTACTTCATCCCCTGCCCCAAATCGCCCCATGGCTGTGACGTGGATCCCAGCGGTGAATACATTGTGGGTAGCGGTAAGCTGGCAGCTTTGTTACCCGTGTTTAAATTCTCCAAAATACAGGAAGCCATTAAAAATAAAGATTTCGACGGCGAATACGATGGCTTCAAGGTGTTGAAATACGAGTCTGTACTACACGGTGAGGTAGAAAAACCCGGTCTCGGTCCCCTGCATACAGAATTTGATGATAAGGGAAATGCCTACACTTCTTTCTTCGTGTCCTCTGAAATCGTAAAGTGGGATGTGAAGACGCTCAAAATACTGGACCGCGTGCCCACCTATTATTCTATAGGCCACCTTACCGTACCGGGTGGCGACACCAGGAAACCTTATGGCAAATATGTGGTTGCCTACAACAAGATCACCAAGGACCGCTACCTGCCTACGGGACCGGAACTGACCCAAAGTGCACAATTGTTTGACATTTCAGGCGACAAAATGCAACTCCTGCTGGATTTCCCCACCATTGGCGAACCCCACTACAGCCAGATCATTCCTGCTGCGCTGATCAAGGACAAATCCACCAAAATATACAAGATCGAAGAGAACAAGCATCCCCGTGCGGCCATTGGCGAAGGTCAGGCCAGGGTAGAAAGAGAAGGCAATAAAGTACATGTGTACATGACTATGATCAGGAGCCACCTGGCCCCCGACAATATAGAAGGCGTGCGCGTGGGCGATGAGGTGTACTTCCACCTCACTAACCTGGAACAGGACTGGGATATTCCACACGGCTTTGCCATTAAAGGCGCTAATAATGCCGAGCTGCTGGTGATGCCCGGCGAAACACAAACCCTGAAGTGGGTACCTAAGCAGGCGGGCATTTTCCCCTACTACTGTACCGATTTCTGTAGTGCCCTGCACCAGGAAATGTCGGGATATATGCGCGTATCGCCGGCAGGCAGCAATACACCTCTCCGCTTCGGACTGGGAGAGACGGCACCTGCGGCTAATTAATGCTTTTTAAACCTCAACCCGGGTAATGATGCAAGGATGCGTATCACAAGCCCGAACTGAATTACCCGGGTTGACTATGTTCAATAATATGGAAAAAAGAAAGAAGTCATTACTGCCGCTTACCCGTATACTTACGGCCATCGCCAGCCTGATACTGGTCCTTGTCATCTTCCTGCCCATATGGCGTATAGAATTGGATGCGCCGCAGTACCCCGAAGGTCTGGCCATGCAGATCTATGCCCATAAGCTGGCCGGCGATGTGGAGATCATCAACGGGCTGAACCACTATATCGGTATGCGTACACTGCATGAGGACGACTTTATGGAGTTCACTTTTCTGCCTTATATTTTTGCCGGTTTTGCCCTGCTTGGCCTTATAGCCGCCGCAGCGGGCAGGAGGTGGCTGTTCTTCACCTGGGCCTTTGGCTTCTTGCTCTTTGCCGTTCTGGCTATGGTGGACTTCTATATGTGGGAGTATGATTACGGCCACAATTTGGATCCCAAGGCACCCATCCAGGTGCCGGGCATGGCCTATCAGCCTCCTTTAATCGGGTTTAAGCAGCTGCTCAATTTCGGTGCCTTTTCTATACCCGATACCGGCGGATGGATACTGACAGGTGTAGGATTAATTGCGATTTTTCTTATTTTCAGGGAACTAAAAAACAAGCGCCATGAAGCCACCTCCATCCATTAAGCTGCTCTTCGTATTTTTGCTGTTGGCCATACCGGTCGCTTTTCAGGCCTGCACTTCCGGTCCCCGGCCCATACAATTTGGTACTGACAATTGTGATTTTTGCAAAATGACCATCAGCGATGAGCGCTACGGCGCCGAGCTGCTGAGCCAAAAAGGAAGAATTTACCTGTTCGATGACCTGCATTGTATCAGGGAATTTATTCAGAAAGAAACGGTGCCCCGGGAGCAGATCAAGGCCGTATATCTTATCGACTTTGCCCGGCCGGGTGTACTCATACCCGCCACCGATGCCCGGCTGCTGCACCACGAGGAATTGAAAAGCCCCATGGGCGCCAATATAGCCGTGTTCGGCAACAGCGACAGCTTTACCCTTTACCAAGCTACTTATTCAGGCACAGCCATATCATGGGAAGACTACTTAAAATAAGCCTCAGCATGCTGCTGTGCGGATTACCTTGGGCGGCATTACAAGCCCGTACCATCAGCGTAGGTCCCCGGCAGGAAATCCGTCAGCTGAAGCAGGCGCTGGATGTAGCGGCTGCGGGCGATACCATCCTGCTACAGGCCGGTGTATATACCGAAGGGCCACTCAGCATCAGCAAGCCCCTCAGCCTTATTGGCTATGAGTCGCCTGTGCTGGACGGGGGCAACAAAGAGGAGATACTTGTCGTTGAAGCGGACGATGTACTGATTCAGGGCATCACCTTCCGCAATTCGGGCAGCTCCAGTTTTCTCGACATTGCTGCCCTCAGCATACGTGGTGCCAGGCGGGTAAGCGTGCGCAACAACCGGTTTGAAAACAACTTCTTTGGCATACTATGCCAGAACAGCGTAGGTGTACGCATCGAAAACAACCACCTGCAGTCGGGTGGCATTAAGGGCAAGCCTGCTGCTAACGGTATCCACTGCTGGAAAAGCAGGGACCTGCATCTCTCCGGCAATACCGTCACGGGTCACCGCGATGGCATTTACTTTGAGTTTGTTACCCAATCTCTTATCGAAAACAACAAAAGTATCAGGAACAAGCGATACGGCCTGCATTTCATGTTTTCCCACGATGATACGTATAAGCACAATGAAATCAGGGGTAATGGCGCTGGTGTAGCGGTGATGTATTCCAAACGCGTTACCATGCTGCACAACACCTTTGCCGAAAACTGGGGCAATGCCGCCTACGGGCTCTTGCTCAAAGAAATTACCGACAGCCGCATCGAGCACAACTTGTTTGAAAAAAATACCATTTCCATTTTCGGAGAAAGTAGCAACCGTATCAAGATGCAGGCCAACCAGTTTATAAGCAATGGCTGGGCCATGCAGCTTCATTCCAGTTGCAGCGATCTTGAAGTGTACCACAATAATTTTATGGGCAACACTTTCGACGTGTCTTCCAACGGCAACCTGATCGGTAACCAGTTCCGTGAGAATTACTGGGATAAATATGAAGGCTATGACCTCAACCGCGACCGGATCGGCGACATCCCCTATCGGCCTGTTACCTTCTATTCTGTGGTCATAGCCCGCAATCCCGGGGCCCTGATGTTGTTCCGGAGTTTCTTTGTCAGTTTAATGGACAAGGCCGAGGGGGCCTTCCCGGCACTCACACCCGAGAACCTAACAGATGACCGGCCCCGGATGCAAAAAATTAAATTCTAAACCTGCCGATATGATCAGCATACAGGAGATACACAAACGATTTGGTAAGTTTCAGGTACTGCAGCACATCAACCTGCAGTTGACAGCGGGTAATGTTGTGGCCCTTATCGGTCCTAATGCCTGTGGTAAGACGACCCTGATCAAAACCATACTGGGTATGGTGCTGCCCGACAAGGGGACCATTACCGTAAAGGGGCAGCCGGTACATACCGATTGGGCCTACCGCAAGCATATCGGCTATATGCCCCAGATGGGCAGGTATCCGGAAAATATGAGCGTGGCCCAGATACTCGACATGCTACAGAACCTGCGCCAGGTAGACCAGCCGGACCTGGAGCTTTACGAGGGTTTTCAACTGAAGGATATCTTGCACAAGAAAATGGGCACCCTATCGGGTGGCACCCGCCAAAAGATAGGGGCGCACCTGGCCTTTGCCTTCCGGCCCGACATCCTGATCCTGGACGAGCCTACCGCCGGCCTCGACCCTTTATCGGCCGTGCTCCTCAAGCATAAAATACAGCAGGAGCGGGATAAGGGTAAGCTCATCCTTATCACTTCTCACATCCTCAGCGAGCTGGACGGACTGGTGAACCAGGTGGTGTATATGCAGGACGGGCAGATACTGTTTGATAAAACTTTTGAGGACCTTGTCCGGGATACGGGTACCAGCAGGCTTTCAGATGCCATTGTGCAGGTCATGGCAAGCCCTGCAGTGTAATTACAGATGGAATTTTAACCCCCATGTTTCATGAAGAAAATTGTTAAGTACGTCATCCTGGATATCCTCCGCAGCAAGATCATCATAGCCTATATGTTATTTTTGCTTCTGGCTGCCCTGGGCCTGTTTTTGATTGAGGATGTGCCGGAGAAGAGCCTCGCCAGCCTGCTCACGGTCAACCTCATGCTCATTCCCCTGGTGTGTATCGTCTTTTCCACCATTTATGTGTATCATGCGTCCGAGTTTATAGAGCTGCTCTCGGCGCAGCCCATCAGGCGCAGCAGTTTATGGATCAGTATTTTCCTGGGACTTTCTTTGGCACTCAGCCTGGCATTTTTCCTGGGTTGCGGGGTTCCCATACTCATTTTTGCCCCTAGCCCTACCGGCATTACCCTGCTGCTCACCGGCCTGTTGCTGTCCGTTATTTTTATTGCTATAGCCTTGCTGGCGGCGGTCCATACCAGAGATAAGGCCAGGGGCACCGGCATTGCCCTGTTGCTTTGGTTTTACTTTGCTATTCTTTTCGACGGGCTGGTTTTGTTTCTGTTGTTCCAGTTGATGGATTACCCGCTGGAGCGGCTTATCACAGGGCTAAGCCTGCTCAACCCGCTCGACCTGGCACGTATCCTCACCCTGCTCAAGATGGATGCTTCGGCATTGATGGGTGCTACCAGCGCTGTCTTTAAGCAAAGTTTTGAGGGCCTTAGCGGTAGCCTGCTTTCCTATGCCACCTTATGCCTCTGGGTATTGGTTCCCTTTTATTTTTCCCTGCGCAAGTTTAAGCGAAAAGACTTGTAAGGCTTGCCATCATGCAGGTGGCTGTGCCAGCCCAGAAGTCCAGCCGTTGCTCTCTTTTGTCGCCTTCAACTCCGCTCAGGCTGACACGC
>JBEBUO010000142.1:0-6311 GCA_040393285.1 Taibaiella helva
CTTTACTTCAAAGATAAAAAATTAATTTCGCCTTTCATTCCTAACTCGAATGCCTCAAAAAATAAACCTACGCCTTTTACCCGAACAAGCCGCTGACGAATTATTTATTCGCCGACAGGCTGCCCATACCCTTGCGATCCCCGCTTCACACATTACCGCCATCCAAATTCTGCGACGGTCCATAGATGCGCGCGGCAGATCAATAATGATCCAACTCCAGCTGGCTGTATTCGTGCATGAAGCCTTCGAAGATGCATTTGCCTTTAGCCCAAAATTGCAGCAAGTAGCTGGCAAACCGGAAGTGCTCGTAGCCGGAGCAGGGCCGGCGGGCTTGTTTGCGGCCATCCGTTTGATTGAGCATGGCCTGCGCCCCATTGTTATTGAACGGGGAAAGGATGTACGTAGCCGCCGCCGCGATCTGGCAGCCATCAACAAGGAAGGAAAAGTGAATCCCGAGTCGAACTATTGCTTTGGTGAAGGTGGTGCCGGCACTTATAGCGACGGTAAACTCTATACCCGATCGGCAAAAAGAGGAAATGTACAGCGTTGCCTGCAATGGTTTCATTATTTCGGGGCAGATGCTGCAATCTTGTACGAAGCCCATCCGCATATCGGCACCAATAAGCTTCCGGCCATCATATCGGCTATGAGAAACACAATCGAATCCTGCGGCGGATCGGTACTGTTTCATGCCAAACTCACCGACATCCTGATATCGGGCAATCAGCTTACCGGAGTGGAAATCAACCATGAACAAAAGCTCAAAGCCAGACATTTAATTTTAGCTACCGGCCACTCCGCACACGATATCTTCACCCTGCTACATCAAAAAGGTGTACAGGTAGAAGCCAAACCTTTTGCCTTGGGGGTCCGGATAGAGCATCCGCAGGAGCTTATAGATGCCGCACAATACCATTGCCCACCTCAAACAGCGCGCCATCCATTGTTGCCGCCTGCGGCCTATGCGCTCGTAAGCCAGGAAAAAGGCCGGGGCGTTTTCTCCTTTTGCATGTGCCCCGGGGGTATTATTGCTCCAGCATCAACAGAGGAAGGCGCCTTAGTGGTTAATGGCTGGTCTCCTTCAAAGCGGGATAATCCGTATGCCAACTCTGGCATGGTCGTCACGGTGGATGAAAAAGATTTTGCCGCTTATGGCTTTGCCGGTCCCTTAAGCGGCCTACATTTTCAGCAGCTGGTGGAACAGCGGGCCTGGCAGGCAGGAGGTGGGCTTTTAAAAGCTCCCGGGCAAAGGGTTACAGATTTTGTTCACCAAAAACAATCGGCTTCCTTACCTCGTTGCTCTTACCTTCCCGGAACCACCCCTGCCTTATTGCATCAGGTACTGCCCGAAGCCGTATACCAGGCCCTTGCTGCCGGATTCGTCACCTTTGGAAAGAAAATAAAAGGATATTACAGCGATGAGGGGATCGTAGTCGCCACAGAATCCCGAACTTCGTCTCCTGTACGCATTCCAAGAATAAAAGAAACATTACAACATCCGCAAATTCAAGGACTTTACCCCTGTGCTGAGGGAGCCGGTTACGCCGGTGGCATTATTTCAGCAGCAATGGATGGAGAACGGGTAGCGGATGCTATTGCACAACTCAAGTAAAGCTAACAATATGAAAAAATACCGCTATTTGCTGGTGTTGCTGTGCTTGTCCTGCGCCGCTCTGGCACAGGACCAAAAGTCCTATATGCAACTTTACCGGCCCGATGCCGATGCCGAACAAGATATACAGCAAGCTGTAGCGCAGGCCCAGCGGGAAGGCAAGCATGTGATGCTGCAAATTGGTGGCAACTGGTGTATCTGGTGCAAATATTTTCATGAATTAGTGACAAATAATGACCGTTTACATGCGCAGATGAATCAATCGTATGTAGTGGTTCATGTTAATTATGACAAGAAAGACAAAGACTTGCCCCTTTGGGAAAGGCTAGGCTATCCTCAGCGTTTTGGCTTTCCGGTATTTGTCATTTTAAACGGCAAAGGCGAACGGATACACACACAAAATTCGGCGTATCTGGAAGAAGGCAAAGGTCATAGCGTGGAAAAAGTAGCGGAATTTTTAGGTCATTGGAGCCCGGAAGCCGTGAGTGGCGCTACCATAAAATAAATGAACAGCTTAATCGAAACACCTAAATTTGTAGTCATTTTTTAAACGAAGTGTATTGAAACCACCTTATAAAAAAAGCGCCAGGCAGCTTCCCAAAAGCAGATTAATCATAGGACGAAAACCCCTATTGGAAGCCCTTGATGAAGGTAAACCGATAGAAAAAATATTTATACTGCAAACTGCAACGGGCGAAGAGATAACGGCAATAAAGAAGACAGCCAGGACACAGCATATTGGCATCAGCCTGGTGCCACAGGAAAAATTAACCCGGTTTACCTCGGCCAACCACCAGGGCGTTATCGCTATAGCGGGGCTTATCTCCTATATGCCACTCCAGGAAGTAATCAGCCAGGTGGTGGATCAGGGCCTTAGTCCGCTCATGGTATTGCTGGATGGCATTACCGATACCCGTAATTTAGGCGCCATAGCAAGGTCTGCACACTGCTATGGGGCACATGCTTTGATTGTTCCGGCGGTAAATAGTGCTGCCATTACGGAAGAAGCCGTTAAAACTTCTGCGGGGGCATTGGAACACTTACCGATATGCCGTGTTGCCTCCATAGAGCAAGCCTTGGAGATACTACAACTGAATGGCATCCACATTGTAGCCACTGCACTACAGGAACAGCAGGATATAGCAGAAGCACCACTCGACGGACCGATATGTATCGTGATGGGTGCCGAAGACAAAGGCGTAGGCAGCGAGGTGTTAAAAAAGGCCGACCATTTAGCGCGTATCCCCATGGCCGGCACATTTGACTCGCTTAATGTTTCGGTGGCCGCCGGCATCATGCTTTATGAAACTTTCAAACAAAGGCAAAGAAACTGATGAATAAAAGACTATGTATATTGCTGGGTATAGCAGGCTTATTTTTACTTTACTCCTGCGAGAAAGAGGTAAAATTCGACCTCGGCCCCTCACAGGATAAAGTGGTCATTGAAGGCACCATAGAGGCAGGTTTACCTCCTTATATTTTTCTCACCAAAAGCATGGGCTTCTTCGGACAGGTAGATCTGAATACCTTGAGCAATTCTTTCCTCCATGGTGCCCATATTACTGTATCGGACGGCAGCAGAACATTTGTGATGCGCGAATACGAAGTGCAGCAAAATGATTTTTCCTTTTATTTTTATTCCTTAGATTCGGATGACAATAATACGCTTGACTTCAGGGGTACGGTAGGTAAAACGTATACGCTTACCGTAACTTATGATGAGCAGACCTATACCGCAACGACCTTTATCCCGAACCCGCAACCTCTTGATTCGCTCTGGGCCATCCCACCCCCTGCTGGCATGGTACCTGATACCGTACAGGACGCTGTGCTCCTGTATTGCAGGTACACCGATCCGGACACCCCCGGCAATTGCGCACGCTATTTCATTCAACGTAATGGTTCTGAGTTCCTTCCGCCCATGTACTCCGTGGATGATGATGCCATTGTTAACGGCACAACCGTTGACTTTCAACTCCTGCCGGGTGTAAACAAAATGGACACTACCGGGGGCAGAATGAGCTATTTTACCAAAGGAGACACTGTTGTGGTAAAATGGTGCGCCATTGACAAAGGCGTGTTTGACTTTTGGCGTACGCTGGAATTTTCTTTTGCTGCCACAGGCAACCCCTTTGCCAGCCCGGTAGAGATAAGTACCAACATCAGTGGCGGGGCTTTAGGTGTGTGGGCCGGATATGGGCCTACCTATGACACCTTGGTGATACCACAATAAAGGTTATGGCTATTGATTATAGGCACATAACAGAATTATATGATCGCGGCGTTACGCCCTTTTCCTTAGACCAAAAATGTGTATTTTTGTCTATTCGCATCAAAAAAGAACGATAAACAATATAAAAGACATGTCAGCAACAACTGAAAGGATTCATTGCCTTATTATAGGATCAGGCCCTGCAGGCTATACAGCAGCTATTTATGCAGCCCGTGCCGGACTCAAACCGGTACTCTACTCGGGACTCCAACCCGGTGGTCAACTTACCATCACTACAGATGTGGAAAATTACCCCGGTTATCCTGAAGGTGTCATGGGCCCACAAATGATGAAGGATTTCGAGTCTCAGGCAAAAAGAATGGGTACGGACCTGCGTTGGGGTATGGTAAGCAAAGTAGACTTCTCTCAACGCCCGTTTAGGATAGAAATAGACGAGGAAAACTGGGTAACTGCAGATGCTGTTATTATTGCCACCGGTGCTTCTGCCAAATGGCTTGGCATTGAATCAGAACAAAGGCTTAATGGATTTGGGGTATCGGCTTGCGCTGTATGCGATGGCTTTTTCTTCAAAGAAAAAGAAGTGGCTATCGTAGGTGCGGGAGATACTGCCTGCGAAGAAGCCCTGTACCTTTCGAAAATATGCAGTAAAGTACATATGTTGATCCGCCGGGACGAGATGCGGGCCTCTAAGGTGATGCAAGACCGGGTACTGAAAACCGCGAATATTGAAGTGTACTGGAATAGCGAAACGGATGAAATTCTGGGCGACAAAAAGGTAGAAGCGGTACGCATACGGAACAATAAAACCAATGAACTTACAGAAGTACCTGTGAGTGCCTTCTTTGTAGCCATTGGGCATCAGCCTAATTCAGCGATGTTCAAAGATTATCTGGACATGGATGAACAAGAATACCTTATCACACAAGCAGACAGCACTAAAACCAATATAGCGGGTGTATTTGCATGCGGCGACGTACAAGATAAGATATACCGGCAAGCAGTAACGGCTGCCGGCAGTGGCTGTATGGCTGCCCTGGACGCGGAGCGCTACCTTGGCGCCTTGGAGCAGGAGCCCGTAGCCTCAGTTGAAGCAAGGGCATAGCTACCTTAACTATTATTTTTACATTTTTCAACCTTTGTCGGATATAAATCGGGCAAAGGTTGTTTATTTTTACGGATGTTTTACGCTTATTACACATCTCCATTAGGCCTTATGGAAGTTCAGGCGGGCGACAATGGCTTACTTGCGGTCAACTTTATTGAAGAGCAACAGCAGCAGCCTGCCGTCGCATCCAATAGCATTGCAGAGCGCACGGTGACCCTGTTGCAAGCTTATTTTGCAGGCAAAAAAGTAGTTTTTGACCTTCCGCTAACACCCGTAGGCACTCCTTTCCAACAAAGTGTATGGCAGCAATTACAGCAAATACCTTACGGAAAGACAAGCACTTATTCGGCTGTTGCACAACTGCTAAACAACCCTTTGAGCGTGCGCGCTGTTGGTACAGCTAATGGACAAAACCCCATTGCGATTATCATCCCCTGCCATCGCGTCATTGGCGCAGACGGTAGCCTGACCGGATATGCCGGAGGACTATGGCGAAAGGAAAGGCTCTTAATACTTGAAGGCTTCCTGAAGGAGCAAAAGAGCTTATGGTAACAAGAATCGGATAAGCAACTACTGTCATTTTGGCTTTGGCAAGTAAATTGCACTACAATCTATACACATTTAAAACAGAAAGCTATGGGATTAATGGGATATTATGTGATTGCGGGTATCATGTTTCTGGTAGGCATGATCGTGAGTAACCGGCTTAAAAGCAAATTCAAGGAATATAGCCAGGTTGGATTGCGGAATGGGATGAGTGGCCGCGAGATCGCTGAAAAAATGCTGTCCGATAACGGTATTCATGACGTTCAGGTGATGTCGACCCCTGGCTTCCTGAGTGACCACTATAATCCGGCAAATAAGACTGTCAACCTCAGTCCCGACGTATTTGAAGGACGCAGTATAGCCGCCGCTGCTGTAGCTGCACATGAGTGTGGGCATGCGGTGCAACACGCTACGGCGTATAGTATGCTTACTTTCAGGAGCAAAATCGTTCCGTTGGTAAACATCAGCTCCCGTCTTTCTCAATGGATTATCCTGATTGGTCTGGGTATGCTTGCCGGACGGGCCAATCCGACCATTTTGTTAGTGGGTATCGTCCTTTTTGCCGTCACTACTTTGTTTACCATAATCACGCTGCCCGTAGAATACGACGCCAGTAATCGCGCCTTAAAATGGCTGGACAGTACCGGCACAACAACACCTCAGGAACACACTGCAGCAGCAGACGCCTTAAAGTGGGCTGCGCGAACCTATGTGGTTGCAGCTATCAGTTCTATAGCCACCTTACTGTATTACATACTGCTGTTTATGAATTCACGCAGCAGAAATTGATGTGTATATGAAGATGATTGGGGGGC
>JBEBUO010000143.1:0-6266 GCA_040393285.1 Taibaiella helva
TGCCCACTTTTTCAAGGGCTTTCTGTGCAGCAAGTTGGCCGGCTTCCTTCTTAGTATAACCGGTAGCAGTAACCAGGGATACCTGGTCTACTTCAATGCTTACGGTAAACACCTTGCGTCCTGCCTCCGATTTTTCATCCAGCGTTACGAAATCTAATTTTTTACCGTTTCTTTGAGCCCAGGTATATAGCTTGTTCTTGAAGTTGTATTCTGTGGTTTCCAGCTCTTCCATATCAATATAGGTAGCCAGTATACGCTTGAGTATAAACTTCCTTGTTTTTTCAAATCCTACATCCAGGTACACGGCGCCCACCAGGGCCTCCAGGGCATTGCCGAAAATATGACTTCGTCTGAGTAGCCGGTCATTATAGTTATAGCGTACTATTTTTTGCAGTCCCATCCTTAGCGCTATCTCATTAAGGGAAAGCCTGCTGACGATCTTGGAACGCATTTCGGTGAGGTAACCTTCGTCGCGCGTGGGGTATTTTTTAAATAGGTATTCACCTACGATGGAGCCGATAAATGCATCGCCCAGAAATTCCAACCGTTCATTGTTGCTTTCAGATACTTCGCTTTGGGAGCGGTGTGTGATAGCGGCAACATAAAACGGCAGATATCCCGGTTTGTAGCCCAAAATGTTTTTTAACGCTTTCTGAAGCGTCTTGTCTTCTTCCGAAAGGCGGTTAAACATTTTACGTGAAATACTCAATGACTTACTCCTCGTATTTTTTAAATACCACAGAAGCATTGTGGCCGCCAAAACCGAAGGTGTTGCTGATAGCTGCACGAACAGGGCGTTGATGTGCTTTGTGGAAGGTGAGATTCAGCCTTGGGTCAAAGGCGGGATCATCGGTGAAATGATTAATCGTAGGGGGAACCAGATCATGTTTTACAGCCATGATGGTAGCGGCAGCCTCAATAGCGCCCGCTGCACCCAGCAAATGACCGGTCATAGATTTGGTAGAACTGATGTTCATGTTAAAGGCATGCTCGCCAAATACTTTTTGAATAGCCGTGATCTCGGCTATATCACCGATTGGGGTAGAGGTACCGTGTACATTTATATAGTCAATGTCTGCCGGACTCAGCTGGGCATCGTCTAAGGCGTGATGCATGACATTAATGACACCCAGTCCTTCAGGATGTGGTGCGGTGAGGTGATAGGCATCGGCACTCATACCGCCACCCACAAGTTCACAAATGATGTTGGCACCACGTTTCTTGGCATGTTCCAGTTCTTCCAGAATAATGGAGGCACCGCCTTCACCAAGTACAAAACCATCCCGGTTCAGGTCAAAAGGACGGCTGGCCGTTTTGGGATCGTCGTTTCTTTCAGAAAGCGCTTTCATAGCATTAAAACCGCCAATGCCCGACTGGGTGACGACGGCTTCAGAGCCACCGGTAACAAAGATGTCGGCTTTGCCTAAACGAATATAGGTAAGCGCATCAATCATGGCATGAGTAGAAGAAGCGCAGGCGCTTACGGTAGCGAAATTGGGTCCCCTGAAGCCGTATTTCATGGAAATATGGCCAGCGGCAATGTCCAGGATCAGTTTAGGAATAAAGAAGGGGTTAAAACGAGGGGTACCGTCACCACTATTATAGTTGGTCATCTCTTCTATGAAGGTAATCATCCCACCGATACCTGAAGCCCAGATCACACCTACGCGGTCTTTGTCTATTCCGGCATCAAGAATGCCTGCGTGCTCAACGGCTTCCTGTGCGGCGACCATAGCGATTTGGGAGAAGCGGTCTAATTTACGCGCTTCTTTACGCTCCATGTGGTCTTCTGCATTGAATCCTTTAAGCTCGCAGGCAAATTTGGTCTTGAATTTTTCCGCATCAAACTGTTTAATGAAGTCAGCGCCAGAAACCCCGTCTATCAGGGCATTCCAATAGTCATTAACATTATTGCCGATAGGCGTCAGCGCGCCCATCCCGGTTACAACTACGCGTTTTAAGGATACATTCATGTAAACATCGATTTGCTAAGGAAAAATCAGGGAATTACTTTACGTGTTCTTCCAGATAAGAGATTGCCTGGCCAACACTGCCTATATTTTCAGCCTGATCGTCCGGAATGGAGATGTTGAATTCTTTTTCGAATTCCATCATCAACTCTACGGTGTCAAGAGAGTCAGCACCCAAATCATTGGTGAAGCTGGCTTCAGGAGTCACTTCTGATTCGTCAACACCCAATTTGTCAACGATGATTTTCTTTACGCGATTAGCAATTTCAGACATAATGTTTGCAATTTAGTTAATGGTGCAAAAATATACTTTTTAGTAAAACAACGAAATGTTTTTTAACCTTTCTGATTATTTGGCAGAAAGATACAATAAATAGGTGTACGCGTATGTGGCCCCCTCTTTTTTTTCGGAAAAATTGGCTAAAAACCTACCATATCCTTGGGTACTACCCATTGGTCAAACTCCTCCTCAGTAACATAACCTAAATCGACGGCTGTTTGTTTAAGGGTTTTCCCTTCTTTATGGGCGGTCTGGGCTATTTCTGCAGCCTTGTAATAGCCTATTTTGGTATTGAGGGCCGTCACCAGCATGAGCGAATTATTGACGTGTGCGGCAATATTTTTTTCTATAGGAGCCAGACCTGCCGCACATTTATCGTTAAAGGAAACACATCCTTCACCGATCAGGCGGGCACTATGCAGGAAGTTGTAGATCATCATGGGTTTAAATACGTTAAGTTCAAACTGACCATTCGAACCGCCCACACTGATGGCCACATCATTACCCATTACCTGGGCTGCAATCATAGTCAGGGCCTCACACTGTGTGGGGTTAACTTTTCCCGGCATGATGGACGAACCAGGTTCATTATCGGGTATAAACAGCTCCCCTATACCAGCGCGGGGGCCGGAGCTGAGCATCCGGATATCATTGGCAATTTTCATCAGGCTTACCGCTACCATTTTCAGGGCACCATGTGCTTCTACTATAGCATCATGTGCAGCCAGTGATTCAAATTTATTTTCGGCGGTTACAAAAGGTAATCCGGTCAGTTCTGCTATTTTTTTGGCTACAGCTTCTGCATAGCCTTTGGGTGTATTGATGCCAGTACCCACGGCAGTACCGCCAAGGGCCAGCTCGCTGAGGTGCGCCAGGGAATTGTGAATGGCTTTAAGTCCGAAATTGAGCTGGGCTACATAGCCGCTTATTTCCTGTCCTAAAGTCAGCGGCGTTGCGTCCATAAAGTGGGTACGCCCTATTTTCACCACATCCATATACGCCTTGGATTTTTCGGCCAGGGTGTCGCGCAGCTTTTCAATACCCGGAATAGTGGTCTCCATCAGCATTTTGTATGCGGCAATGTGCATGGCTGTCGGAAACGTGTCATTGGAGGATTGTGACTTGTTCACATCATCATTGGGGTGAATAAATTTCTCCTTATCGGTCAATTGACCACCATTCAGTACGTGCGCGCGATAGGCAATAACCTCATTACAATTCATATTGCTCTGGGTTCCGCTACCCGTTTGCCAAACGACCAGGGGGAACTCATTGTCTAATTTTCCTTCCAGGATCTCATCGCAGACCTTGCCGATAAGGGCCGACTTTTCGGCCGGCAGCACCCCTAGGTCAGTATTGGTCAAAGCAGCAGCTTTTTTTAAATAAGCAAATGCTTTAATAATCTCTTTCGGCATCTTATTGATATCCTGTGCAATTTTAAAATTGTCGATGGAGCGTTGTGTTTGTGCACCATAATAAGCATCCACAGGCACTTTAACTTCGCCCATGGTGTCTTTTTCAATACGGAAGGACATAGGAAATGATGATTTTTTAGATAAACGATGTGATATAGCATCGGAAACAGCGCCCTGATACGAGCAGGGTCGCCGCTATAGCCAGGGCTAGGCGGCCACTGGTTCCCGGCCGGCTGCAAAGGTAGTATTTTTTAAAAGAGCCTGTAGACACATACTTTTCTTAGCCGTTTACCTTTGCTTCCCGGCTTTTTTTTACCTTAGCCTGCAAATTTACCATGCATGAGTAAACGTTCAGTGACCATTTTAGGTGCGGGTCTGGTTGGATCTGTTTTAGCCGTATTGTTAAGGAAACGCGGATACGCCGTTACGGTTTATGAAAGGCGCCCGGATATGCGTAAGGAGGCTATAGGTGCCGGACGCTCCATCAACATGGCGATGAGCAACCGGGGCTGGAAAGCCCTGGAGCTGGCCGGCCTGCGACAAGAGATAGAACAGATTGCTATTCCTATGCCGGGGCGTTTTTTACATCAGCCAGATGGCTCTTCCGCATTCCAGGCATATGGCAAAAATGGAGAAGCCATTTACTCGGTGAGCAGGGGCATGCTGAATAAAAAGCTCATGGATCTTGCAGAAGCGCAGGGTGCGGTGATTAAATTCAACCAGCGTTGTACGCATGTGGATATCCCACACAATATTATTTATATAGAACAGCCTGACGGTGAGCCCACACCGGTGACCTGCGATTTGCTGTTTGGTGCCGACGGTGCGTTTTCGGCTTTGCGTACTGCTATGAGCTTTACCGACCGCACTAATTTTTCCCAGTACTATATCGAAGCCGGTTATAAAGAGCTTAGCATACCGGCGGGACCCGATGGCAGCTGGCTGATCGAAAAAAATGCCCTGCATATCTGGCCCAGGAACAATTACATGATGATTGCCCTGCCCAATACGGATGGCAGCTTTACTTGTACTTTGTTTTTCCCTTTTGAAGGCCAGCCCTCATTTGATACGGTGAAGACAAAAGAAGAAGTCAAGGCGCTTTTTGAAGCCCAGTTTCCGGATGCCTTAGCCCTGATGCCTACACTTTTTGATGATTATGTCCATAATCCTGTTTCATCGCTCATTACGACCAAAATTTTCCCCTGGGCCTATAAGGACCAGTCCTGCCTGATCGGTGATGCGGCACATGCCATTGTGCCCTTTTATGGCCAGGGTATGAATGCGGGCTTTGAAGACTGTTCGGTACTTACCGCTCTAATGGATACGCATGGAGAAGATTGGACCAGTATCCTGGAAGCTTTTCAGCAACAACGTAAACCTAATGGCGATGCCGTTGCCGACCTGGCTCTGGCAAATTTTATCGAAATGCGGGATAAGGTCGCCGATCCGGTATTTCTGGAAAGGAAGAAAATAGAGAAAGACCTTGGGCTTCGCTTTAAGGGCAGGTTTAACTCCGTCTACGAGATGGTGTCCTTCAGCCACACGCCTTATGCCTATGCCCTGCATTGTACCAGGGCCCAGGATAGACTGCTGGAACAAATCATGAAGGCCGGTAATTATTTTGAACTGATAGCGCAACCCGCCTTTTTGGAACAGGTGGAAACCTGGATGCAGGAGTATGAGCAAGTTGTTCGGGAAGCGTAAAATTTGACCAGAAACCGCTAATGGGAAATAAAATCAATGTTCATTTTTTTACGAAAAGATGACAATACCATTATCTTTGTATCAGCAAGGGTCTTTGCGTGGACCGCAGCCGGTACCCTTTGCCTTTATCGTAAGTCTAATTTTCTTTTATGGCCATAGTTCAACAGATCGCTTTCCTGCTGCTTACGCTTATTGCAGTTGTCTTATTTGCCCGGAAGGTAAAAGAGATACGCAGAAATATTAACCTGGGTAAAGACGAGCATTTTAAAGGGAATGTTGCTGCGCGTTGGCGTAATGTGCTCCTGCTTGCATTTGGGCAAAAGAAAATGTTTAAAAGAATGATCCCGGCCGTACTCCACTTTTTTGTGTATGCCGGCTTCGTGATTATTAATATCGAGATACTGGAGATCATATTAGACGGGCTTCTGGGTACCCACCGCTTATTTGCACCCTTTTTGGGTGGCTTGTACCCGGTGTTGATCGGTTGCTTTGAGATACTGGCGGCTTTAGTACTGGTGTCCTGTGTAATATTTCTTATCCGGCGCAACGTGCTCAGACTAAAACGCCTAAACCAGCGAGAACTGGATGGCTGGCCAAAAACGGATGCCAACCTTATTCTGATTACCGAAGTACTTTTAATGGCCCTGCTGCTGACGATGAATGCAGCTGATTACCAACTGCAACAAGCCGGCTCTGCACACTATACATATGCCGGCGGCCCTTATTGGGTGTCGGGATGGATAGCCCCACTGCTGTCCGGGATGAGTGAAAGTGCTCTTATCGGCCTCGAAAGGTCCTGCTGGTGGCTGCATATTATCGGCATTTTTGCCTTTCTGAATTATCTGCCTTATTCCAAACACCTGCATATTGTGCTGGCCTTTCCCAATGCTTATTATG
>JBEBUO010000144.1:0-6259 GCA_040393285.1 Taibaiella helva
TGTCAATCGTATTGTTGCTGAACGCTTCATCTTTTCTCACTAAAGCCGATCTGTTCTATATAGCACCAGAACCCGTACCGGCAGATCGCTTCTGAAAATTTTTGCTTCAATCCTTTCCCCGGTGTTAGCATGCTTTCAAAAATTTTCATCGCGATGACGCGCCCTTTTGGAGCTTACACCACCGCTAACCGCTAGCGCGCGAATCCTTTCGCGTGCCTGGAAGGTGTGCTGCCACCGCTAGGCGCGAACTTTCTCGGCGAAGCCAATCCTTTCTCGTGCCTAGAAGGTTCTCTTCTCCCATCACAATGAATTACTTTATTGCATCGATACGGAATCAGTCCCTTTGGTTTGGTTTGCTGCCACCAACCAATTCGAGTAGCTGTGGAGCTGCCGATAAATGAAACAGTACAATTCCATGCTGCCAATGACCTACCCATAAGCCATTGTTTCGCTTAGCACCATGAGCTGGTCTACTGCCGATGGAAGTGCCATAGCCGGCGTGGCAGGGACGGCAGTGGGAGCCCACAGGCCGCTACAGTCGGGGCACATCATGGAAGATCAAAAAATATAAGTAGGCACAAAACTGATCAGCTGCTACCTGTAGCGGCCGAGGACTACAAGCGAACGGCCCGGCTGCCACCCTAAAAAAACCTCCTGAGCTTTAATCCAGACTATCCGCGACCCAATTCCTAATGAATCCCTTCTTTTCATTAACAAAACGTTACCCAAAAAAAGTAAATTAAACGACCGTTTAATTTAAACAACTGTTTAGTTTTGCCGCCCAACTTTTTAGCGGGACGCACCATGGAACAGGAAATAGTGTACAGTCAGAAGCAGATAGAGCTGATGGATAAAGCATTGGAACTCTTTGCCGGTAATGGTTACGACAATACCTCGGTGCGGGATATAGCCAGGGAAGCTGATGTAAACATTGCCATGATCTCCTACTATTTTGGCTCTAAGGAAAAACTGCTGGAAGCCATCTTTGCCCGGCACCTGACACATGTAAGGAATATACTGCAGCAAATAGTGAAGGCCCGGGACCTGAGCCCTGTAGCTAAGATTGATAAGATTATAGACACCTACATTGATGCCATTACCCGCAACCGGAATTTTCATGTATTGATGATACGGGAACAGGTGGCCCTGAAGAATGATAAGCTCTATGAGATGATCAGGGCCATGAAAACAAGAAATTTTGAGCTGATGCAAAATGCCGTGAAATTGGGTGAAAAACAAGGCTATTTCCGCAAGGGCATAGACGTGCGTATGCTGGCCCTTACCCTGTTTGGAACCGTAAACCAGGCTTTTACCAATAAGAAATACCTCTGCGAGGTGTATAAAATTGAAGAAGCAGATAGTGCCGCCTTCGACACACATATCATTACCAAACTACGTAGCCATCTTAAATTACTATTCAGAAATCATCTAAGTCATGAAGGTAACCATAAATAAGACCGTAAGCTTAGGCCTCATAATAGTACTGGCCAGCCTACAGACGCCTGCGGTACAGGCCCAGGACACCATGAGCCTATCGCTACAGGCCGCGGTAAAGGCTGGACTGGAAAACAGTAAATCGCTGAAAGCCTCGGCGGCTAAAGTAGACGGCGCTACGGCCAGGCTGAACGAGATGCGGATGAAGCAACTGCCTGACCTCACCGCCTCCGCCAGCTACATGCGCTTAAACAACCCTACAGTAGACCTGAAGATACCCCTTAGTGCAGGCGGGGAAGCAGGAGGTGAAAGTGGCGGCGCTACACCTGATATACAGGTAAACCAGCTGGCTTATGGTATGTTGAACGCCAGCCTGCCGCTCTTTTCGGGATTGCAGATCAGGCATGCCATAGCCTCTGCCAAGCATCTGGAAAATGCCAGTAAGCTGGATGCAGCGCAGGATAAAAATGAGGTAATACAGGATATTGTTACCGCTTATTACAATTTGTATAAAGCCAGTGAAGCAGTTGTACTCGTGAAGGAAAACCTGAAACAGGCACAAAGCCGGGTGGCCGACTTTACCAACTTAGAGCGAAATGGTGTACTGGCCAGGAACGACCTGCTCAAGGCAGAATTGCAGCAATCGAATATAGAGCTGACCCTGGCTGATGCGGAGAACAACAGGAACATTACGCAGTATAACCTGAACCTGCTGCTCGGTATAGCACCGCAAACGGTATTGCAACTCAGCTCGGTAGAGGAAGTGAGCCCTGCGGCAATCAGAGATCTGGAGGAGTGGCAGCAACTGGCCGCTACTCACCGGCCGGATGCCCTGGCGCTGGGACAGCAACAGCAGGCCGCAAAAAGTCAGGTGCAGGGCAGCAAGGGGGCTTACCTCCCTGCTATAGCGCTTACCGGAGGTTATGCTGCAGGCTATGTACCCGACGTCGTCACGCTGAGTAATGCCATGAATGTGGGTCTCGGCCTGAGGTATGATATAGCTGGCCTGTATAAGAACGGGGCGAAGGTAAAACAGGCCAAGGCGCAGCAGGATCAATTGTACTGGGCATCGCAGGAGCTTGCCGACGGAATAAAGACACAGGTATTTGAAGCTTATGAAAACTACCGGCAGGCCCTGAATAAAATTAAGGTATACCGGAAGGCCGTAGAACAGGCAAATGAAAACTACCGCATTACCCGGAACAAATATGACAATGCCTTAGAAACCACTACCAATTTACTGGATGCAGACGTGGCCCAACTACAGGCCAATATCAATTACCGCTATGCCAGGGTAGATGCCCTGGTAGCCTACCATAAATTATATGAAGTGACGGGAATGATCCAGGAAGTGTACCAACAATAATTAATCCACAAAATCACAAATAGATGTCCAGCACAACAACCGAAAACAACAACCCTGGTAAAAAGAAATCCAGCTTACGTTTTGCCATCATATTTGGCCTGCTGATCCTGGCGGGTGGTACCTATGGTACCGTTAAGTATATGCATGCACAGCACCATGAGGAAACCGACGACGCGCAGGTAGAAGCCAATATAAGCCCGGTAATACCACGGGTAGCAGGCTATATAGCCGAAGTGCGTGTACGTGATAACCAGATGGTACACCGGGGAGATACCCTGCTCATCCTCGATGATAAAGACTACAGGATTCAGGTAGCTCAGGCTGAAGCAGCACTTGCCGCCGCCAGGAGCAATGCGCGCGTAGCGGGTGCCGGTATACCCGTAGTAGATGCTAATATTTTTACAGCAGCTTCTAATATAACCACCATTGAGGCCCAGATAGAAGCAGCAAAGGTAAATGTATGGCGTGCCAACCAGGATTTTGAACGCTACGACAACCTGATAAAGGATCACAGCATTACCCAGCAACAGTACGAAGAGGCTATGGCTAAAAAGCAGACCGCTGAGCGCCAGCTGGACGTGCTGGAGGCCCAGCGGGACAATGCACAACGGCAAACAGCAGCAGTATCTACGCAAAAGCAGGTAAGCTCCGGGCAGGTAGACGTAGCCCGGGCGGCTATTCAGCAACGAGAGGCCGACCTGGATGCAGCGAAGCTGATGATGAGCTATACGGTGATTACAGCGGCGGTAGACGGACAGATATCCAAAGTCAACTTGCAGCCGGGCCGTTTTGTGCAGGCAGGTCAGTCCCTCTTTAATGTCATCCCGGATACCGATAAATGGGTAGTGGCCAACTTTAAAGAAACACAGCTCAATAAAATGAAGGTAGGGCAGCGGGTACTGATAGAGGTAGATGCTTTCCCCGACCATAAATTTGAAGCGGTCATTACTTCCTTCAGTCCCGCTACGGGTTCTAAAACGGCCCTGTTGCCGCCCGACAATGCCAGTGGTAACTTCATTAAAGTAGTACAAAGGCTACCGGTAAAAATAGAATTTGTACAGGAACAGGATAGTCTGCTGCAACAATTGCGGGCCGGTATGAATGTTCTGGTAGACGTGCACCTGAATGAGCAGGTAGAGAAGAGAGCCCTGGCGCAGCAGCAAGGGTAGGATGGGACGCAATTTTTTTATTTCAAGCTGAATAAAGGATGCAACAGGAATCTTTAGTGGAGTATGGCAGCAGAAGGGCGATAGTAACCGTAACTGCCATCTTATGCGCCCTGCTCGAAATCGTAGACACCACCATTGTGAATGTGGCGCTCAACGACATGAAAGGGAATATGGGAGCTACCCTGAGCGAAATAGGCTGGGTAATTACGGCCTACGCCATAGGCAATGTGATCGTCGTACCCATGACCAGCTGGCTCTCGCAGCAGTTTGGCCGCAGAAATTACTTCGCGGCTTCCATTGTGTTGTTTACCATCTGTTCCTTCCTTTGTGGTAATGCCACTACCTTATGGGAGCTGGTCTTGTTCCGTTTCTTACAGGGCATAGGCGGTGGCGCCTTGCTGGTCACCTCGCAGACAATTATTACCGAGAGCTGGCCGCAGGAAAAGCGGGGCATGTCACAGGCCATTTATGGCTTGGGCGTCATCATTGGTCCTACACTGGGCCCGCCCCTGGGTGGCTACATTGTGGAGCATTTTAGCTGGCCTTATATCTTCTACATCAATATTCCGATCGGTATCATAGCCACAGTATTTACCCTGCAATTTATACGCAGTCCTAAGTATGCAGAAAAAAAATCGAGACGTGAAATTGACTGGTGGGGCATTGTGTTCCTGGCTTTGGCGGTAGGTTCCTTGCAGTATGTATTAGAACGCGGCCAGGAAGATGACTGGTTCAACAGCAGTACTATCCTGTTCCTGTCCGTGGTGTCCGTACTGTCTTTATTTTGCTTTATCTGGCGGGAGCTGACTTATGAAAAGCCGATTGTGGAACTACGGGTACTGAGAAACGGCAACCTCAGGATTGGTACTATTTTGTCCTTTATCATGGGTTTTGGCTTATACGGCTCTACCTTCATCATCCCCTTGTACCTGCAAAACTCCCTGGGCTGGAATGCGCAGCAGGCAGGTATGATTATGATTCCGGCTGCGCTGATGACGGCATTTATGATGCCCCTTGTGGGCCAGTCCTTGCAAAAGGGGGTGCCGCCACAGTATATTGCCGCCTTCGGTATGTTTATGTTTTTTATCTATAGCTTATGGGGCTATAATATCATCAGTCCCCAAACAGGTGGCGACGACTTCTTCTGGATGCTGATGCTGCGTGGCGTGGCCATGGGTATGTTGTTTATCCCCATCTCTACCATGTCCCTTTCCACGTTGCAGGGCAAACAAATTGGTGAAGGGGCCGCCTTTACGGGCATGATGCGACAACTGGGTGGTTCTTTTGGCATCGCCCTGATCACTACCTTTATGAGCAGGAAAAATGCCCTGCACCGGAGTGATTTACTGGTTAACTACTCCTCGGAAAACCTATTGTTTCAGGAGCGCCTGGCAGGCTTGCAGGTAAAATTTACCGCCTCCGGTATGACGCCCGACCAGGCTAAGGCCGCAGCCTATAAAATGCTCGACCTTACCGTCACCGGCCAATCGGCAGTGCTCTCTTATATGGATGTGTTCCTGTACATCGGCTTCCTGTTTTTGATTTGTGTACCTTTTATATTAATGATAAAAAGGAGCAAAACCACCATAAGCATGGCAGATGCGATGCATTAACAGAGGTACCGCTACCCGATTTTTCCGGACAATAAAGTAAGCAGTGGATTCCTCGCCCGCGCGTAAATTTTCTCAGTGAAGCCACTTGCTAGGCGAGAACTTCCTCCTTGCTGGCGCGAACTTTCTCGGCGAAGCCAACCGTAGTTCGGCGAAGCTAACCGTAGCTCGGCGAAGCCAAACCCTTCGCGTGCCTTGCTACAACCAGCTTGCCGCTGCTTTTGGCTAGCGGCGTTCCCCGCTGTACCACCTTCTTGCGGTCATGCTGAAAGCATCTACAGCGCAGCTTCCAACCCGTAAGCACAGCGGTCACTACGGCCACGTCGGCGGTGTCACAGCGGGCTCCTTACTTCATTTCTAATAGAAGCGCTCCTCGTCACAACAGCCCTTTACTTGTATGCCGACGGAGGTCACCGCTAGCGCGCGAACTTTCTCAGCGAAGCTAATCCTTTCGCGTGCCTGGAAGGTTCTCTTCTCTCATTAAAATGAGTTACTTTACTGCATCGATACGGAATAATTCCCTTTGGTTCGGTGTTCTACACCAACCAACTCGGGTAGGTGTGGGGATGCCGATAGGGGGTGTATTTTTTGAAGTTTTTTGCCTGCTTCGACTAAGTTTATCCTGAGCGAAGTTGAAGGGCTCAGCATGATAAAAAACAAGTCTTTGCAATGTTTCGAAA
>JBEBUO010000145.1:0-6238 GCA_040393285.1 Taibaiella helva
GTATTCCTGAAAATCAATACGTTTTCCCGGCTTTCTTTGTAATTCTCTTCAAAAGTCTCTTTACCAAAATCCCAGTTACGCGTAATGCCTGTGGTATCCAGGGAGATCACTTCTTTTTTGTAACCCGAAAGCAGGATGCCCAGCAACATCAGGCCAAACCCGATGTGGGTAATGGAGCCCCCGGCTTTCATTATTTTTCCCTTTTGGGTGGTAAACAGGTAATAAGCATTGCCGAGCAGGGTAAAGAAAATAGAAAAGGTAAACACCATGTATTGCAGGTGCTTTACCTCCTGTACCAACACCAGTAATATGGTGAGTAACAAGGATATACCGGCCAGCAAACTGAGTTTCCGCCATACCATGGGCATGGGTGTGGACTTGTATTTTAAAAACTGTATGGAGGCGGTGAGTACGGCTACAATAATTGCAAACCATACCTGTATGTTGTTGTAAAACGAAACAGGATCTTCGGGTGGCGCTATTTCTGTTCCCGTAAGCTTATTATACAGTCCGGCCCATACCGGAAGTGAGGTGTAAAAAATGATTTGCAGCGAAGCCATCAGCAGGGCCACGGAACCGATAAGCATCCAAAACTCTCTGGAATCCAATTCTTCCTCTCCCGCTACGCGTGGCATTTTACGCCAGTTACTGATAAGCGACCACAGGCTGATCAGCAAGAGGATGCCGATTACTACGATCAAGTGCCAGTACAGTGCCTTGCCCTCGCCGGTAAAGGCATGTACCGAGGTTTCGCCCAGCACACCAGTACGTGTTAAGAACGTAGAGTACCAGATGAGTATAAAGGTGACGATAAAGAAAATGAGGGTAACCTTGAGGGAGCGACCCGTACTTTTATAAATCAACAAGGTATGAATACCGGCGATTAAAGTAAGCCAGGGCACCAGAGATGCATTCTCTACCGGGTCCCAGGCCCAGTACCCGCCAAAGTTAAGCGATTCGTAAGCCCAGGCGCCACCCATCATAATTCCGGTTCCCAGCATAGCACCGGCTACAAGGGACCAACGAATGGCCGGCTTGATCCAGGATTTATATTCACCTTTCCATAAGGCCGCTATGGCATAGGCAAAGGGTATCAGGGTAAGGGCAAAGCCTAAGAAAAGTATCGGTGGATGGATCACCATCCAATAATTTTGCAAGAGGATATTGAGGCCGTTGCCATCTTTAATGAATTCCAAATAATTGGGCTGGGAGAAGATGGGCGCATCCATGGCGTTGCGCAGCAGGTTAAATGGTGTACTACCCACCTTGATTTCAGGGCTGAGGTAAATGCCCAGCAACATAGTGCCGAGAATTGCCTGTACCAGCGCCACCACGGTCATAACCCTGTTTTCCCATAGGCCCGACTTGAATAGCAGGATAATGCCTAAAACGGCGTGCCAGATTAACCAAAGCAGGAAGCTGCCTTCGGAGCCTTCCCAAAAGCAAGATAACAGGTACTTGGTAGCCAGGCCCCTGGAGGAATGCTGCCAGGCGTAATGATATTCAAACAGGTGATGGGAAATAATGTAATATAAACTGATAAAAATACCGGCAACAGAAATGGCGTGGAGGACAAAGCCTATTCTTCCCAGTCGTTTCCAGCCTGTTTCTCCCCCAAGTCCCTCCTGCCGGGCGGCCATGAAATAGGAAAAAGCAGCAAATAGGGAAGCTACAAAAGAAAGAATAACAAAGAAGTGACCTAACTGTCCGGGTAAAAGGTGCTCGCCTATGTATTGCTGGTCCAAGATGGTATGAAGTTGAAGTTTTACTTAATCATGCTGTGTAAAGCCCGCAGGGGTACTGATAGTAAGGTATAGGTGTAAGCGGTAGCTTCAATCAGGATTGCGTGGCTACGGCAATTTGATCGTTTTCGTATTTGGAAGGGCATTTCATTTGAATCTGGGCGCAATGGAAGGTGCCATCTTTCATATATCCTTTCATAACGAGTTGCTCCGAACGTTCAAAATCCTGTGGTTTGGCGCCATTAAAGACCACCTGGTGTATTTCTCCTTGCTTGTCTTTTGCAAAGAAGGTAAAGCGGTTGGGGTTGGTTACAGGATCGTAATGCTGGGCTTTTGCGGTATCCAGATAGCCTACTACATGAATAGTTTCACCTGGTTTTTCACTGGCAGAAGCAAAGGTTTCATAGGTGCTGAACTCGCCAAATGAAGAAACAATTACAGCAATGACCGCCGCAATTAAAACCAGGATGAGGATATGCGCCTTTTTCACGTCGTTTCTAATTTAAAAAGTTGTGGCAAAGTTAAGGCTAAATCGTCAGGAAAGGCAGGCTGAAGGTAGCTATCGCAAAGTTAATGACAAAACTGTGACAAACTGTATTTTAGCTTTTGTAGTGCTTTTACACGTCCAGTAAGAACGCAATGGTCCGGGGAAAATAGAAGTGTTCCAGGCGGTGTATTTTCGCTGCTATCCCCGCCGGTTCATCCAGCATCTCAATTTTACAATGGGCCTGAAGAATGATGTCGCCTTCATCATAATGCTCATTTACATAATGAATGGTAATTCCGGTCTCCTGCTCGCCGGCGGCTTTTACCGCTTCATGTACCCGTATACCGTACATACCTTTACCACCGTATTTAGGAAGTAAGGCCGGATGTATATTGATGATTTTATCGGGAAATGCGGCTACAATCGTATCCGGTATTTTCCATAAGAAACCCGAAAGTACGATAAGTGCAGGATCATGATCCTGTAGCAACTGTAAAAAATCAGGGTGGTGTATACTGTTTTTATCCACCATTTGTACGGGTATATTATGGAAGGCCGCGATATCCAGCACGCCGGCGCCGGGTTTATTGCAGACAATTAATGCAGGTTTTACCTGTTTGTTGCCGTCAAAATGATCCAGGATGGCTTGTACGTTAGAACCCTTACCTGAGGCAAATAGAATGATGGATTTCATGAAAGCATGTTTAATGTAATGGCTTGTCCGTCAAAAAAACGCTGCCGCAAAATTAGGATTTAAAACATTTAAGCGGCGGGGAATTCAGTAAGGAATTGCGGTTGCTATTTTTTATCTTTGCGCAACATGAAGTATTTACTACCCTACGTGCTTATTGCGTTTTTCTTTATTCCCTTTATAGGGTTTAAAGCAGCGTTTAATATGCATGGTATGGAAGTAAATATCGGTGTTGCTCATTTTCATAAGCCGGGGGTTTCTGCTGAGCGAAAGCTGTCTGCATCCAATATGAATGACGCTTATGTAATCAAGCGGCATCCCTTCCTGATTCAGGCCGGGCAATGTGGAAAGTGTACCGTACACCTTGCCAAAGTGAGTGAGCAACATGGGGACAGAAGGCGGTTCAGCCTATATAACGAGCGCCCGGTCTTGATGTATCAAGCTAATGAAGATGCTTATAGCCATGCCTTGCGGTACAGGTCACAGCTTATTTTTCCCGTTCATTATTTTTTGTAATTGTGCTGTTTGTTTGTTCACAATTCTGCTTACCCTGCTTTACATCTTTTAATGACCGAACATCCATATGGAGCATCATCTTCCCTTTCTTATTTCTGACCTGGCGCTGATATTGGGCGCTGCGGCCATCACCACACTTATATTTAAGAAGCTAAAGCAACCCCTGGTTCTGGGTTATATTATTGCCGGCCTCCTTGTGGGCCCTGAGATTAAACTATTACCCACTGTAATGGATCAGGCCAGCATTAAGACCTGGGCAGAAATAGGAGTTATTTTTCTGCTGTTTAGCCTGGGGCTTGAATTCAGTTTTAAAAAGCTGATGCGCGTAGGGGGAGCCGCCTCCATCACGGCCTTTGTAGAAATTATTTTTATTGTTGCCGCCGGTTTTTTTGTGGGCCGTATGATGGGCTGGAAGGTGATTGATTGTGTTTTTTTGGGTGGTATGCTGGCCAGCTCCTCTACCACAATTATCATCCGGGCATTTGAAGAACTGGGCGTAAAGACACAACAATTTGCCCGTATCGTTTTCGGGGTTTTGATCGTAGAAGATATTGTGGTGATCCTCATCATGGTGTTGTTACCTACCATTGCCATTAGCCAGCAGTTTCACGGTTCTGAATTGGCCTTTACAGTGATTCGCCTGCTGTTTTTCCTCTCCCTTTGGTTTTTGGCGGGAATCTTCCTGCTGCCGAGTTTCTTAAAGCAGGCGCGCAACCTGATTGATGAAGAGACCTTATTAATTCTCTCAATAGGTATGTGTATGGGTATGGTGGTGTTGGCTACACAAGTAGGTTTCTCTGCTGAGCTGGGTGCCTTCATCATGGGATCTATATTTGCAGAGACCACTAAGGCCGAAAAAATAGAGCATATCCTTAAAGGCGTAAAGGATTTGTTTGCTGCTATATTCTTTGTGTCTATTGGTATGATGATCGATCTGAATGCGATATGGGAGTATCGTATGCCTGTATTAATCATCACCCTATTGACGATTCTGGGTAAATTTTTTAGTACCACCCTGGGTGCTTTACTTTCGGGACAACCACTCAAGCAGTCTGTGCAGGTGGGCATGAGTATGGCACAAATCGGTGAATTTGCGTTTATTATCGCTACCCTGGGACTGACACTTGGGGTGACGAGTGATTTCTTGTTTCCAGTAGCTGTCGGCGTGTCGGCCATTACCACATTTACCACGCCGTATATGATTAAATTTTCCGAGCCGTTTTACCAGTTACTTAACCGTATTTTACCACCGCGCTTAATCCGGGGTATTAACAAATACTCTTCCAATACCCAGAATATGCAGGCTACCAGTGAGTGGAAAACTGTACTGAAGGCTTATGTCAGCATCGTAACGGTGAACGGTATTGTGGTGATCGCGATTGTGATTCTATCCAGTCAGTTTCTGGTTCCCTTTTTAGAAGGTAAAATAGAAAACCATACATTTAGCCGCCTGATTACCCTGGTATTGACTTCGGCCATTGCCATACCCTTCCTTTGGGCTATGGCGGCCAAGCGGCCACGTTCCTGGGCGTATAAAGAGTTGTGGGTGAACAAGCGATATAACAGGGGACCCTTACTGATGGTGGAATTTGTACGCCTTATCCTGGCCCTTGTCCTGATCGGTTTCCTTTTTGACCGGTTAATATCCAGCCGGAGTGCCATATTGGTGGCCTTGCCCGTTATACTGATTTCCCTATTCCTGTTCAGAAGGCGGATTCAGCTATTTTATAACCGTATTGAAAGGCGTTTCCTGCTCAATCTTAACGCCAGGGAAGATGCCGCCGCCGCCGCCGCTGCGGCCACTTATACCAATTCGGAATCTGACCTTACCCCTTGGGACGCCCATTTAGCAGAGTACCAGGTGCATCCTTTGGCTACTTATGTAGGCAAGGACTTGCAGGAATTGGCCTGGCGGGAACAATACGGTATTAATATCGCATTAATCGAGCGGGGAGAAAAAGCTATTTATGCACCCGGCAGGCATGACCGGCTGTATCCGCTGGATAAAATCAGCATTATAGGTACCGACGAGCAGCTGGAAGCGTTTCGGGCGGTCATAGAAAGCATAGAACAGGTGAGCGAGCAGGAGACTAACGGAGAGAAGATTGTGTTGCAGAAATTGATTGTGGACGAATATAATTTGCTCAAAGGGCAAACGATACGAAGCTCAGGCATCAGGGAGCGTACCCACGGACTTGTGGTGGGTATAGAACGCGAAGGGCAGCGCCTGCTTAACCCCGAGTCCACGGTTCAACTGGAATGGAATGATGTAATCTGGATTGTGGGTAACCGCAAGATGATACAGGGGCTGGCCAAGGTCAAAAAGACCTAAAGAGTTCGTTTTATGAGGCGGCATATTTCCCGTAACAAGAGAAAATGAGGTTATTTTACGACAATGGGTTATCTTTATATTTAAAAATTAACGCATGAGCACTGAAACCTCTTTTACAGGTTCTGATTTTGAACCGGTAACGCCGCCCACTAATGACGAAAAAACGCTGGGTTTGTTGGCCCACATCATCACTGTTGTAAGTACTTTTATCGGCCCCCTGATCATTTATTTGCTTAAGAAAGACGATTCAGAGTTTGTCACCCACCATGCCAGGGAATCACTTAATTTTCAGATCACCATGTTCCTGGTCTGTGCGGTATTGTTTATCTCTATTATCGGGATATTGCTGGTATGGGTAGTAGGTCTTGTGGTACTGATTCTGGTTATCATAGCCACCATTAAGGCCTCGGAAGGGAAATTATACAAATATCCGTTTACGATCAGGTTTATCAAATAGCACCTGCCGGTGC
>JBEBUO010000146.1:0-6238 GCA_040393285.1 Taibaiella helva
GAATACTTCCCAATCATTGGACTGCTCTATTTTGAGTAGTCCTTTTTTCTTTTAGATGATTCGTGAATTCCGGGCTGAAAGCTATTCCTTTACTGTTCCGTATCTAAAAGGCATGTGCCTTATAAGTGTCAGGTTGTAAGAAAAACACTACTGCCCCATTCTTTTTCCAGCTGTCTTAAACTCATGTCTGTGTACAGCTGGGTTATTCCGGACACCAGGTTCAGGTTGTATGGAAAAGTTTAACTTTGTCTGACACTTTAAATTTCGGCCATGAAAGCATATTTTTTAGGCGTCTTCTTATTGTCGCCGTTCTTAAGTTTTTGTCAAACACGTATAGGGATTGCCCTAAAGGCAAATACTATCTTCGCCGAAAAAATCTCTACTGAGGATTTTCACTTTGGCCATTCAGGCAAACCATTTACACAGAAAAAACACTATTCTGTCAACCCATATATCACGCTCGAACGTGACATTTATAAAAAATTTTCCGTTCAGACAGGCATAGGTTATAATTCGGATGATTATTCTTTTCGATTTGTATATGTCCATCACGCCATGGGACCCGTAGATCGGACCTATAAGTTATCGGCCCATTACTTAAGTATACCTGTACTAATTTCCAGACCCATAAAATTGTTCAGGCAACTCTCTTTACTACCTTCTGTAGGCTTTGAGCATAAATTAGCCCTTGCAAGTAAAAATAATTATCCAGATATTATTTTTGAGGAAGTCTGGATTATTAAGGATTCGTATATCAGAAGATTTACGCTTGATGCTTTCCTGTCATTAGGTTTGAGAAATGAGTTTCGGTCAGGGGCTGCATTTGATGTTTCTTTTTTTTGGCGTAGAGGTATAACCGGAACATTTAATGGGCATTTTGGATTCAACCAGAATCTTCAGACTGCACGTGGTTCCTTTGCAGGTATTTGTGCGGCATATAGTATTAAATACTAAATTCTGTCACGGTTAAAAGATTGTATCTTCCGAAATACCATGGCTGGTCCGTCTATGCACAAGTTACTCCTATGTCACAGTTAGCGGCTTAAAAAATGATTGGTGGTTGTTGGCTATATGATCAAATAAGGAAGCATTGTCATATAGGGGGGTTAAAATACTGATAAAAAATTTGTAATATTGCATAGCCAACTTTCCCGGCTATGAACGAGTACCTACTTCAGTATTTGTGGAAGCATGCGCTTTTTGCCCCCCATTCCCTTGTCACTACCGAGGGAGAACCGCTTACGGTGATAAAACCCGGCCAGCACAACCTCAATGCCGGGCCTGATTTTTTAGAAGCTACCATTAAGATAGGCACCACCACCTGGGTAGGAAATGTAGAGCTACACTTACATACCTCCGATTGGTTGAAACACCGGCATGAAAAAGATCCGAATTATCAAAACATTGTACTGCATGTAGTGTATGAAGATGATTTTACCCTTACGGGATGCAATTTCCCCACACTGGAATTGAAATCTGCCTTGCCTGAAGCGATTATAGCGCGTTACCGGCTTTTGATGTCGGCTCCTGACCTAATACCCTGCGCCAAAAATATTTCGTCAGTGCCGGATATGATCTGGGACAGCTGGCTGGAGCGCTTACTGGCTGAGCGCTGGGAAGAGCGTGCCCGAGACTGGCAGCAGTTATGGACACAATGTAATCAGGACTGGCGCACGATGCTTTATTATTGCCTGGCCGCTAATTTCGGATTTCATGTCAATAAAGAACCTTTCTTACAACTGGCACGGTCGCTGCCATTACAGGTATTAACACGTCATCGTAAAAATCTGCTCCAGACAGAAGCCTTATTGTTCGGCCAGTCAGGCTTATTACAAGCAGTGACTCATGGCGACGAATACACCCGGAGTCTGGAAAAGGAATATCATTTTCTAAGGAGGAAATATGCACTTGAGCCCATTAATTCCCGACTGTGGAAATTCATGCGCATGCGCCCTGCAAACTTTCCTACTGTCCGGTTGGCACAGTTTGCCATGCTGGTACACACGGCTTTGGAACTTTTTGCTAAAATGATGGAAATTACCGATGCGGCTGCCTTGCATCAGATGCTGAATATCACTGCTTCCGGCTATTGGGACCGTCATTTTCGCCTGGGGGTGGAGGGCGAGCAGAAGGAAAAGCGGCTAGGACATCAGGCGGTGCAGAACCTGCTCATCAATACGGTGGCCCCCATGCAATACTTTTATGCAAAGATGCAGGGAGAGGTAAAGCTTTTTGAAAACAGTTTACAACTCTTGTCTGCGCTGCCTCCGGAACAAAATGCCGTGCTAAAAGGCTGGAAAGCCATAGGCAAAATACCTAAGGATGCGGCCCAATCACAGGCTATGTTGCAACTCTATCGTGGATATTGCATGCCAAAGCAATGCCTGAACTGTAGTATCGGGCATAAACTGCTGCATACAGACGATTACCAATAGAAATTTACTGTTTTTTGTACATCGGGGTGTAGGGACAGCATTACCGGACAGGACATTGCCGCATGTTCCAGTATGCTTTTTTGTTTATCTGTAAAGGCATCCTGGCCTTTCATGTACAGGGCTACTTTGATTTCTGCAATCCGGCGCGGCGGTGGTGTCATTATTTTCTCTATATCACAATAAGTGCCTTCCATTTGTATCTCGTGCGTCCTGGCCGCAATACCCATGATGGTCATCATACAACTACCCAATGCCGTGGCCACCAGATCAGTAGGGGAGAATTTCTCGCCCTTACCCTGATTGTCAAGGGGGGCATCTGTGATGAGTTCCGTACCGCTTTTCAGATGGGTGGCCTCTGTTCTTAAATTACCCGTATAAATTACTTTTGATGTCATGTGGCATTAATTGTATTTAAAGTTTTAAATTTACATTGCTAAATTCCCATTAATGACCATAAGCGCCAAAAATATTTTCCTCTTCTTATGGATAGTATGCCCGTACATCTTAGTCGCCCAGCCCGCTAAGATTCAGTTCCGGGACCGTCTTGGTGACTCTACAGAGCTGGTGAATACGGCGGTAGAGCCGCCAAAGATTAAAGGGCCCAAGGCGCTTACCACGGAGTTGAGTGCAGGCGTCCGGCTCAGTACAAACGGCTATAGTTTTCTCGTAGATAATGGTTATATCCGGAGCGAGCGATTTGGACAGAGAAACTACGATCGTTTTTATGATGTGAGGCTGTTTACTTTTGAGGTAGGAGAAAAGCTGCATGCCAAGGAGATCAAGTCGAGCAGTGGCGGACTACCGGGTATGATGTTCCAGCCCAGTACTTATGTATTAGGCAAGATCAATAACTTTTATCAGGTTAAATTGGGATATGGACGTAGGCAAATGATAGCGGGGAAACCGGATCCGGGAACCATATCTATGCATTGGGTATATGTTGGCGGTTTCGCTGCCGGCCTTCTCAAGCCTTATTACATTAATTTAGGTGGATATGGTGAGGTAAAATACAGCGATAGTCTCGTGCCTGATTTCGTAAGTCCAGGTCTCATCATAGGCAAAGCTCCTTTTTCGAAGGGCCTGGATGAGCTGAAATTTGTTCCTGGTGCCTTTGCGCGTACCGGCTTGCATCTCGACTTTTCCACCCGTCGTAAATTCCTGATTGCTTTGGAAATAGGTGCCAACGGAGAAATCTATACCCAAGAAATCCCTCAAATGGTAGGGCAGGATCCTAAATTGTATTTTCTAAATTTTTATGCATCCCTTCAGTTGGGTAAACGCTGGTAACTGTTTGGCGTAAACCTATAGCCTCAAGTGCCTGTGTTTAGGGAAATGATCGTACTTTCGCTGTGCAATCTTTGAATTTTACATCATACCACTGTAGTATGCTGCGGTGCTATTTTTTATACTATGAAAGAATTACCAGTAATTGCTGTGCCTAACCAGGAATCGGTGGTACAGCCTTTAAATAAAAAGCCTAACTGGTTGCGGGTAAAGTTACCGACAGGAGAAGGGTACAGGCATGTGCGGGGACTTGTAGACCAACATAAGCTCCACACGATATGTGAAAGCGGAAACTGTCCGAATATGGGTGAGTGCTGGGGTGCAGGTACGGCTACCTTTATGATATTAGGCAACATCTGCACGCGTTCGTGTGGTTTTTGCGCAGTAGCCACCGGACGGCCCGAAGCTGTGGACTGGGACGAGCCACAAAGAGTGGCGGAAGCCATTTATCTGATGAAGGTGAAGCACGCCGTCATCACTTCTGTAGACCGGGATGAGTTAAAGGATGGCGGATCTATCATCTGGGCGAATACTATAAAAGCCGTGAAGGCATTGAATCCCGACACCACGCTTGAAACATTAATACCGGATTTTAAAGGTCAATGGGACAACCTGCAACATGTTATAGAGGTAGCACCTGAAGTGGTATCGCACAACCTGGAAACGGTAGAGCGCCTGACCCGGAAAGTCCGTATTCAGGCCAAATACCACCGCAGTCTTGAAGTAATACGTCGGTTGAAGGAAGCAGGGGTACGTACCAAGAGTGGTATTATGCTGGGCCTTGGGGAAGAGACTCAGGAGGTGCTGCAATCCATGCGCGACCTGGCTGACAATGGCTGCGATGTAATTACACTGGGCCAGTATCTTCAACCCACTTCCAGGCATTTACCTGTAGTGCGTTTTGTACATCCTGATGAGTTCGCATTTTACCGGGAAGAAGGGTACAAGATGGGGATTGATTATGTAGAAAGCGGCCCGCTTGTAAGGTCATCTTACCATAGCGAAAAACATGTAATACCCGGCTATGGCATCAACAGATGGCGGGAAGAAAAACAGCAAACAGCATAGTTCTTGAAATGGGCTTTCTGATTAAAAGAGCAAACTACGTCTTATTTATTACTGCCTACCTGGTGTTGTTTTTACTCACCTTTCAAAACCCCTTGTTTTGGGACACTATTCAATTTGGGGGACACCATCCCAATTGGTATTACCATCACCAGTTTCGTTATTTTCTCTTACCCGATTATTGCGATAGCGGGCATCCGCCGGCCTTCGGCATGTACATTGCCGGCTGTTGGCTGTTGTTGGGCAAGAGCCTGGCAGTGACCCATTTGGCCATGCTGCCCTTTATATTGCTTTTAGTGGTTCAGGCGGTTAGGTTGGGGGCGTATTTATTTCCCGCGGACAGGTGGAAAGCTTTCTTTTTGACGGCTATATTGCTTTCTGAGGCGGTGCTACTCACGCAATGCTCGCTGGTTTCTCCGGATATATGTGTCATTGCGTTTTTTCTTACAGCCCTCAATGCGATACTTAATAAGCGAGGCGGCATCATCTTGGTTTTGATGGTGCTGCTCATGGGATTGATGAGTATGCGCGCCATGATGTGCGCTGTAGCCCTGTTTGTATATTCCGTAATTTGTCATTGGCAAACCCGGGACGGAAGCATGTTTCGTTACATTTGGAAGCAAATGCTGCCTTTTATACCCGGTGGGATAATCGCCTTAGCCTACCTCGTTTATCATTATAAGGTTAAAGGATGGACCGGGTATCATGCAGGTTCCCCCTGGGCCGACGCATTTGAAAGTTTGGGGCTTAGAGGCTTTGTTAAAAACAATATCGTGTTGGGATGGCGCTTATTGGACATCGGTAAAATTGGTACTTTTATTGCTTTTGTGGTACTGGTCATAGCTTACCTGAGGGGCAAGTTAGTCATCGCTAAGCCCAATCGCATCAATCATTTTTTAGGCCTGGTAGTGGCTTTGTTTTTACTAACTGCGCTGCCACTCACCCTGTACAGTAACTTATTAATGCATCGCTATATCATACCCTTGTATCTGGCTATCGGTGTGTGCACTTTTCTGCTCTTGTTGTCGGCCTCCATAAAGGGGAAATATTTTATAGCAACAATTCTTATTATTATTCAGCTGTCCGGCCATTTCTGGAGCTATCCGCCCCCGCTTTCCCAAGGCTGGGACGCTACCTTAGCCCATATGCCCTATTATCAGCTAAGAACGGATTTTAAAGCATACATGCAGCAGCATCAGATCAGACCTGATGAGGTAGCTACTGCATTTCCGATGGCTGCTGCCGATAGTTTTATAGATTTGCGTGGCAGTGCTGTGCCTTACAAGGATTTCAGAACGGATACAACCGAATATGTTTGGTACAGCAATGTATGTAACGCGATGTTGAAAAATGCACCAGACTACTTTAACCAATGGGAATTGATAAAATATAGCAAGCGTGGCTATGTGGAAATGGGTTTATTTAAACGAAAAAATTAAACAAAATGAATATTG
>JBEBUO010000147.1:0-6237 GCA_040393285.1 Taibaiella helva
ATACGGCACCAACCACACCGGATGCAAGAACCTTAGGTATCGACCTTAAATGACCAGACCGAAAGACAATTTGTTTTAGCAGAAGCATGGCTATATCAGTGATCTGCTTCCATACCTACATTCTTCTGTTGGCCTCCTTCCTCGCAGCCGACTCCTCATCCTCCCGCTCATCGCGGCAAGGATAGCAGCGGTAGCCCACAGGCCGCTATGCTAAGCCATTTCAGCGCACGAACATACTTTGTCAATAGAATAGACCTGGCACAAGGAACAAGCTGTAGCGGCCGAGGACTACAAGCGGATAGCCTGGCTGCCGCCCAGAAAATAGAATCCGATTACCGGACTAACGCTGTCCGTAAACAGAGGAAGGAAATTACTTTAACACCTGGTAGACCAGCAGTGCAGCAACATAAGCCAATAGGGTGAGGTACACCAGTTGAATGAGTGGCCATTTCCAGGTTTTGGTCTCCCGCTTTACTATGGCTATGGTACTCATACATTGCATGGCAAAGGCATAAAAGACCATAAGTGATAATCCTGTTGCCAGGGTATATACCAAACTACCATCGGGTCGCTTGGCAGTAGCCATCTTTTCACGCAGGGGCGTATCATCCTCATCGGCCGAGCCCACGCTATAAAGTGTAGCCATAGTGCCTACAAAAACTTCACGTGCGGCAAAGGAAGAGATCAAAGCTATACCCATTTTCCAGTCATAACCCAAAGGTGTGATAACGGGTTCAATGGCCTTGCCTAGTATACCGGCATAAGAATATTCCAGTTTTTCAGAAGCCAGTTGCTCTTCTTGTTCGGCGCTCAGCTCACCATCCTGTTGCGCGCTGATCGCTGCAAATTTATCTTCTACGCCCTGCATATTGCCGGCAGGGCCATAACTGGCTAAAGCCCATAAAATAATAGAAATAACCAGAATTACTTTACCTGCATCTACCACAAAAATCTTTGACTTCTGATACATGGTCTCCAGGGCATTTTTCCAACGGGGCGCCCGGTATACCGGTAGTTCCATGAGAAACACACTATTTTCCTTCTTCCGCATGATCCAGCTCATCACCTTAGCCACAAGCAGGGCCATAACAAAACCTAAAAGATACATACCGGTCATTACCAGGCCCTGTACAAAGGGCTGATTGGGGAAAATCAAAGCGATCAGAATCACGTAAATAGGCAAACGGGCCGAGCAACTCATTAATGGCGTGACGAGTATAGTGATCAGGCGCTCTTTGGGATTTTCGATCGTCCGCGCCGCCATAACAGCAGGAATGGCGCAGGCCATACCACTGATGAGGGGCATCACAGACCGACCGTTTAAACCCACGGAGCGCATCAGGCGGTCGGTGAGAAAACTAATCCGGGCCATATAACCACTGTCTTCCAGCAGTGTGATGATACCAAAGAGTAGGGCAATCTGAGGAACAAAAATAACGATGCCGCCAATACCTGCTACAATACCATTGATCAGCAAATCGCTCCACCAGGCCTCGGGCAACACGCCGGACAGATAGCCCTGCAAGCCCGCAAAGCCGCCATCTATCCATTGCATAGGGAAATCGGCAAGCCAGAAGATGACCTGGAACATGAGCAACAGGACCAGGAGCAGGATCAGGTTGCCCCAAATCGGATGCAACAATACCTTATCCATCCTGTCGCTGATCAGTTGCTTCTTAAGCGGATTAGCAGTCACCACCGTCCGCTGCAGGATGCCTTCGATGCGTTCGTAACGCTGCATGACTTCGTCGGCCAGTAATTTTCCTTTATGAAAGCCATTACCTTGATACAAGGTTTTGACCCGCTCCTTTGCCGCTTCCGGCAAGTACCCAATATGATCAATGCCGGTAAGCGTGTGCTGGGCCGCATAGAGACTACCCAGATTGCAACTCGTCTTTACCTCCTGTAAGATCTCGTGCACAGATTCCGGAGCAGGAATAAAGTCTGCATGTGGCCTAAAGGTTTGCTGATGCAAAGCGAGCGCTGCTTTTTTCAGCCCGTCTATCCCCTTTCCTTTTCGGGGGTCAACCACCACTACCGGAATACCAAGTTCCCTTTCCAGTCCCGTCACATCAACATCAGTGCCTTTAGCCCGTGCTATATCCCACATCGTAAGTGCCAGTATCACGGGCACCTTGAGGTCCATGATCTGAGAACAGAACAGAAGGCTACGTTTCAGGTTAGACGCATCCGCCACCACCACTACCATATCCGGGAAATCTTTACCCTCCGGATTCATTAGCACATCATAGGCAACAAATTCATCGGCGCTTTTGGGGTATAGGCTGTAGGTGCCCGGCAGGTCTATAATGTGTGCTTTTATCTCTTTGCTCAGCGCAGCAATTCCTGTTTTTTTATCAACGGTGACACCCGGAAAGTTGCCCACCTTTTGTTTAAGGCCGGTTAACTCATTAAATAGGGAGCTCTTACCACTATTCGGGTTTCCTGCTAAGGCTATCTTTACTAGTGTACTCATTATTTTGCCCGCAAATATAAACAATCGGTTTCGGGGGAACACATTGTCATCAAAGAATGACAATTAAACATGACCTTCCGGCTTGGCTCCGAGCTGTATTAATTCCGCCTCCATCATACGGTATACCTGTTCTTTTATCTTAGGAATGTCCGCCTTGTCAAGACCTGTAACACTTACCTCCGGAAGAAATACGGCCCGGCTGACACCTGGCGACCAACTCCAGAAGCTTTTGTAATGCCAGCGACGGGTCGTGTCTGGAAATAACACGGGCAGGATGGGCGTACCGGTGTTTATGGCCAGCCGAAAGGCCCCATCGTAAAAGGATTTCAGCGGCTGACCGGTTTCGTTAAAGGCGCCTTCGGGGAAAATAAAAATACTGCCTTCCCGCTGGAGCGTACGCCGCAGGTGCTGCATGCTTTTCAAACGGCTTTTGGGATCGCTGCGCGCCACGAGCACTGCCATTTGCCGGTACAAATAACCAAATAAAGGGATACGTGCTAGCTCGCTCTTAGCCAGGGGACGTACATAAAAGGGGATAGCCCTGAAAATCATAGCCGTATCCAGGTAAGAGATATGATTAGCAACAACAATATATGGACGCCCTTTTTGGGGCTTTTCCCTATATACCCGCTTAACGGGCATACCTATCAAAAAGAACCAGATATAACTCCACAAGCGGATCAATTGCCAGATTACCTTACGCCCCCATTTACCCATCCAGCCAAGCAGGAGGAAAAAGGGAAACAAAACAAGGAATAACACACTAAAGCTCAGGACCGCGTAGAGCACGTACAAATACCGCACGCAAATGTTCTTTTAAAGTTGAAAAAACAAATGCTGCCGCCCCTGACAGAGACGAACAGCATATACACTTATCTTTCCCGTCAGCCTTAGCTGCCCGTTGGCATCCATCCACGACCCAACTCGCGGAAGGGCCAGGGTATAGAGATCAGTATAGCAATAAAGGCAATAAGAAAACACCAGAAGGCTTTACTAAATTTCTTTTTGTCCGAAATATCCTTCTTCTTGGTCGCGCTATAGCCAATATGTACCAGGATCAAGGCAATCAGCATACCCACCAAATGCTCTATAGCAAAAAAGCGGGTGATCGCAGTCTTCATAACCTCGCCGAATCCTGCGCGCGAAATGCTCTTTACCCCCCATTCGCCCACAAAATAGAGATACAGTCCCACGAGCAGCTGTAAGTCCATAACAATAAGGTAAAACAAGGCCGGCCGCTTATCTGATGCGGTAAACGATTTGCGTCCGTTCATCCCCGATGCCATTTTTATGATGGCCCAAAGGGCAACAATCAGGATAATCCAGCGGAGTACGCTGTGCAGGTGTAGCATTCCGGTAAACATATGATTTGATTTTAGCTATAAAAAATAAAGGCATCTACAAACTTTACCAGCTGTATAAATGCCTTTTATGATGCAATGTTTGGAAATTAATCCTTAGCCGACCATTTCTTCGTAAGCTTTCGCATCCATTAAGGCCGCTACATCGGCCGGGTTATCTACTTTCACTTTAACCATCCAACCTTTTCCGTAAGGATCCTGATTAACAGACTCAGGCGCTGCGGCCAGGTCGGCGTTAACTTCCGTAACGGTTCCGCTCACTGGCAAATAGAGGTCCGAAACGGTTTTTACCGCTTCTACGGAGCCAAAAACTTCTTCGGCACTGAATGCCTGACCTACTGTTTCTATTTCTACGTAAACGATGTCGCCCAATTCGCGTTGAGCAAAGTCAGTAATGCCAATAGTTGCTACATCGCCCTCGAGTAGCACCCATTCGTGGTCTTTAGTGTACCGCAGATTTTCAGGAAAGTTCATTGTTATAAATTTTTATGAGGCGAAAATAAGCGAAATTTTCACAACGTACAATAGATAAGGTCCGATTAGGTGGAATGCAGGTGGAAGATATTGCAAATAACAGATTTATTTATTCTTTGTAGCTTTGCGACGCAAAACCATCGAAGCCTTATGCAAGTCCAAGTACTGAAGTCCAAACTACACCGCGTTGTCGTAACGGAAGCCGATCTGAACTATATCGGCAGTATCACTATTGATGAAGATTTGATGGACGCTGCCAATATGATAGAACATGAACGCGTACAGATTGTGAACGTGAATAATGGAGAACGCCTGGAGACTTATATCATTAAAGGAGTAAGGGGCAGTGGCAGGATTTGCCTTAACGGGCCCGCCGCGCGTAAGGTAAGTCCCGGCGACATTGTAATTATTATTGCTTATGCCACTATGGACTTTGAAGCCGCAAAAACATTTAAGCCCAAAGTCATTTTCCCTAAAGAAGGTAATGTACTGTAAGGACCTCTTTTACCCCTAAGGATATTGACCTACTATGGCTTCCAAAAGCAAAAACCGATCTACCCTACTTCAATTATTTATTTTCTTAAGCCTCGGTATCGCACTCATCTACTGGCAGTACACTGCTATGGGTGCCGACGACCTGCAGCGTATGCTCGAAGCCATTAAAGCAGTCAATTGGGCGTGGCTGTTTCCTATTGTTATCATCGGATTTCTCTCACATTACTACCGTGCGCTGCGCTGGAAATTACTGCTGGCGCCGCTCGGGATTACCACCAGTACGACCAACACCGTGCTGGCTGTACTGATTGGGTACTTAACCAACAGCCTGATACCCAGGGCAGGAGAAGTAGCCAGATGCACCGTTCTGGCTAAATATGAGGATGCCCCCGCAGACAAACTGATTGGTACCATTGTAGCCGAAAGAGCTTTTGATTTTTTATGCCTGCTGCTGCTGGCTGCCGCTACCATTATACTCCAATATGATATTATTTACCCTTATGTGGCCGATCTGGGGCAGGCAGTTGCCCGACGTTTCTTCCCGGACGGTTCAGGCGCTACCCGCTACCTGTTGGCAGCGATCATCTTCCTGGTCATTATTGCAGCGTTCATCTGGATGTATAAAAAAATCAGGCATTCCAAAGTAGGCCATGTTATCAAGGGCATTGGTGAAGGACTTAAAGCTATCGTTCTGGTGCGGCAAAAAGGACGGTTTATCGTATATACCCTAGCTATCTGGTTTTGCTATACCTTTATCCTGAATATTGCCTTTTGGGCTATGCCTGCCTTGCACGGCATCCACCCGCTGGCCAGCTTATCCATAGTGGTATTCGGCAGCGTAGCCATGATCGCCACACCTGGTGGCATAGGTGCCTACCCGCCTATTGTGGCCGGCATATTACTGGCTTACGGCCTGGCTTTCCCGGAGGGTAACGCATTTGGCTGGCTAAGCTGGATGGTACAAACAGGCATGGTTTTATCTATGGGGCTGGCGGCACTCATTATTTTACCTTTATACAACAGAAAGAGACATGGACAAAACAGCGCAGGTAAATAATAAGATAATGGATAAAGACAGATTGGCCCGTTTGTGTAACGGATGGCGGGTAAAGGGTGCCGGCATCGTATTTACCAATGGCTGTTTTGACGTATTACACCGGGGGCATATCGCCCTTTTGTTGCAAGCAGCGGAACAGGGTGATAGGCTGATTATCGGCATTAATTCCGATAATTCGGTAGCCCGATTAAAGGGTCCTGATCGTCCCGTAAACAAAGAAGATGACCGTGCTTTCTTACTGGCCGCGCTAAGCCATGTAGATGCGGTATGCCTGTTTGATGAAGACACCCCGTTGGCTTTGATTGAATTGCTACAGCCAGATGTGCTGGTAAAAGGCGGCGACTATACTGCAGATCAGATCGTTGGTGCAGACC
>JBEBUO010000148.1:0-6220 GCA_040393285.1 Taibaiella helva
TAAAGATACTGGAAAAGACAAAGGCCGAAATCCTGGAAGAATATGGCTATACAGTAGAATAAAGGGTAAACTTACTTGACGGGTGAACCGCTCCGCACATGACCGGAGGTTGCTGACCTGCAGCAACCGCTACAGGTGTATGCTAAAGATAGCACCTCCGGCACCAAATATATTTCGTCATTCGCGTTTTTTATGAATCATTTAATGCTCCCTTCTGCTTTACTCAGATAATTAGAAGTAAATTCATACATCATTAAATGAGTAGCGCCGCGTATGCTGTTGCAATTTCTTGCCGAAGGTATTTATTGTGTGCCTGGAAAATTCTATATCGACCCCTGGAAACCGGTAGATATGGCTATAGTGACACATGGTCATGCCGACCATGCGCGCAGCGGAATGAAAAAGTATTTATGCCATCATTTTACAGTTCCTATTTTGAAAAGCAGAATCGGGGCGGACATTCAGGTAGCGGGTCTTGATTATAACGAACCGGTAACCATCAATGGCGTACGCGTATCCCTTCATCCAGCCGGGCATATTATCGGATCGGCACAGATCAGAATAGCTTATAAAGGTAGAGTGGCAGTTGTCTCCGGCGATTATAAATTACAGCATGATGGTTTATCGACCCCATTTGAGCCCCTGAGGTGCCATGAATTTGTATCGGAAAGTACATTTGGCTTGCCGATTTACAATTGGTTGCCTGTAGCTACACAAAACCGGCAATTACAGGATTGGGTGATGCAAAACCGCGCACATGGAAAAACTTCGGTGTTCGTGGGCTATGCTTTAGGCAAAGCGCAACGTATCATGAAAGCCCTGGATGGCGCTGGCCCACTATATGTCCATCACGCTATAGGCACCTTAAACCGGGCCTACGAAAGTGTAGGTATCCCATTGCCCGAATATGAAGTAGTGGACTTCAGGCAGGACCTACGGTATCTGGACAATGGCATTGTTATTGTACCTCCCTCCTTAATGGACTCAAATTTGATTCGTAAAATTCCCCATATGGCCAATGCCATTTGTTCAGGTTGGATGCAGGTAAGAGGTGCCAGGAGATGGCGTAGTGCCGACGTCGGTTTTGCAATCAGCGACCACGCAGACTGGCAGGGATTGATAGATGCGGTGAAGGAGACCGGAGCTGAAAAAGTGTATGTGACACACGGGCAGACTGCAGTGTTTGCTAAATACCTTAATGAAATGGGCATAGCCGCTGAAGAGGTGCCGACCGTATTCAGCGAGGAAGAAAACAGTGAAGCTTCTTGATCAATGCCAGTAGTACTTAATTATCGTAGGGTTGACAGATAAAATGCATCAGGTTGAAAACATTTGCCACATTAATCAATGCTTTAGACAGCACCAACAAGACCGGTTTGAAGTTGGAAGCTATTGTGCATTTCCTGAATGAAGCAGAGGAAAGTGATAAACTGTGGTTATTACGTTTGTTTACGGGCAAACGTCCTAAAAGAAATGTCAATACGGCCTTAATGAAACAGTGGGCCATGGCCACAGCCGGAATTCCGGAATGGTTGTTTCGGGAGTCCTACGCTGCCGTGGGTGACTTAGGAGAAACGATCTCCCTAATCCTGCCAGAACCGACAACTTATATAGACCGAAGCCTATCGGAATGGATGCGACTTATTTTACAGCTAAATGATAAAACTGAGGAAGAAAAGCGGGTTTTTGTTTCTGAAGCATGGCAAGGGCTACCACATCTGGAACGGTTCATCTTTAATAAACTTTTAGGCGGTAGTTTTAGAGTGGGTATCTCATCAAAAAGTCTGATCAATGCCCTGGCAAAGCACTATCAGTTAGAAGCCAGTACAGTAGCCCACAGTATTATGGGCGAGTGGGATATGGAAACGGTCACATTTGAGCAGCTGATTCAAGGGACGTATGTGGACACGCAATTATCCAAACCTTATCCGTTTTGCCTGGCTTTTGCCCTGGAAAAGGAGATAGAAGACCTGGGTGATATAAACGAATGGCAGGCGGAATATAAATGGGATGGTATCAGGGGGCAAATGATTAAACGGAACGGATCTGTGCATATCTGGTCAAGAGGAGAAGAACTGGTGACCGCACAATTTCCAGAAATCAGTGACGCATTAGGGCAGTTGACCGGTGATTTTGTGATAGACGGCGAGTTGCTGGCATATAAAGATAACGAGGTATTGCACTTCTCCGAACTCCAAAAGCGGCTAAACCGGAAAAACATCAGTAAGAAAACGCTGGAAGATACGCCCATTGCCGTATTTGCATATGATATTTTAGAATGGGAGGGTGAGGATTGCCGTTTAAAAACGCTGAGTGAGCGAAGGGCATTATTAGCACAACTTTTTACCGAGCAGTCGCCTCCCTGTATTCATTTACCACCTGTAATCCCGGCTGAGCGATGGGCCGACTTGAAAGATATACGTAGTAACGCGAGGTCTGTCAATAGCGAGGGATTGATGCTTAAGCATAAGCAGTCACCTTATCATGCCGGCAGGAAAAAAGGTGACTGGTGGAAGTGGAAGATCGATCCGATGACAATAGATGCTGTCTTACTGTATGCACAAAAAGGCAGTGGAAGAAGAAGTGCCTATTACACCGATTATACATTTGGGGTCAGACAGGGCGATCAATTGGTGACTATAGCAAAGGCCTATTCCGGGCTCACCGATAAGGAGATACAGGAAGTAAGTCGTTTCATTAATAAAAATGCGTTAGAGAAATTCGGTCCCGTCCGAACGGTTCGCCCCGAGTTGGTGTTTGAGATAGCTTTTGAAGGCATTAGCTTCAGCAATCGCCACAAGTCAGGTGTAGCCTTGCGTTTCCCCCGTATCGTACGCTGGCGGCACGATAAGACCGTAGCCGAGATCGACGATATAGAGACAATTAAAAAACTCATTCACTGATTTGAAACAGATAACAGCTACAAAGGGATATACAATCATCTCCGAATGGATGAGTGCCAGGGGCAACACCCCTTTCCGTTTTCAGCTGAACACCTGGGACAAGTATAGTCGCGGATACAGTGGCATGGTGGTGGCACCGACAGGATTTGGTAAGACTTTTTCGGTGTTTTTAGCCCTGTTGATTGATTTTCTAAATGCGCCCGATCGGTACACTTCAGGATTAAAATTATTATGGATCACCCCCCTACGCGCTTTGGCTAAAGACCTGGCACGGGCTATGCAGGAAGCTATTGATGAGATCGGTCTCGACTGGACTGTAGAAGTGCGCCATGGCGATACGGATATTAAAGTAAAGCAAAGGCAAAGCAGGCAAATGCCGGACGTGCTTTTGATAACACCGGAGACCGCCCATCTTTTATTAGCCCAGAAAGGAAGAGAACGGTTCTTTAAAACACTACAATGCGTCGCCGTAGATGAATGGCATGAGCTGCTGGGTACCAAACGTGGTGTATTGGTCGAACTGGCCTTAGCTTATCTCAAGGCACAATACAAAAAATTATGTGTTTGGGGTATCACGGCAACAATTGGTAACCTGGATGAAGCGCTTGAAGTATTGCTACCTCAGGAGAAGAAAAGGGCCAGGATTGTAGCCCGGGAAAAGAAGAAAATAGCTATTTTACCTGTGTTCCCCGAAAAGGTAGAAGTATTGCCCTGGGCCGGACATTTAGGCAGCAAGTTGGTGTCCCAGGTGGTTCCTATAATCCTGAACAGCAAATCCACGATTGTGTTTACGAATACGAGAAGCCAAAGTGAAGCCTGGTATCAGCTATTGCTGGAAGCTCATCCGGATTTCGCCGGCCAGATCGCCTTACATCACAGCTCTATCGACGGCCCTATACGCCAGTGGATTGAAGAAGCACTGAGCGATGGTCGACTAAAGGCGGTTATCGCAACATCTTCATTGGATCTGGGCGTAGATTTTAAACCAGTAGATACGGTGATTCAAATCGGGTCTAGCAAAGGCGTAGCCCGCTTTATGCAACGCGCCGGGCGTAGCGGGCATGCCCCTTTCGAAGTATCGAAGATTCATTTCGTGCCTACCCATTCATTAGAACTGATCGAAGTAGCAGCATTAAAAGAAGCCGTCAAAACGCAAACCATAGAAAAGCGGGTACCCATGGTCCTCACTTTTGATGTACTGGTCCAGTTCCTCGTCACCATGGCTCTGGGTGGCGGATTTAGGGCAACAGCCATGTATCCAGTCATCAAAAGCACTTTTGCGTTCCGGGAAATAACGATAGAAGAATGGAATTGGTGCCTGCTTTTTATAACCCAGGGTGGGAAAATTGGAAAAAATTATGAAGAGTTTCATAAAGTGGCGCAAAAGGAAGATGGGCTTTTGGTGGTGGAGCAACGACGTATCGCCATGTGGCATCGCATGAATATTGGTGTGATCGTCAGTGACGCGATGATGCGCGTAAAATTTATCTCGGGCGGCTACATCGGCATGGTGGAGGAGTATTTCCTTTCGAAACTACGTCGTGGGGATAAATTTGTACTGGCTGGAAGAATTCTGGAATTGGTACATATAAAAGAAATGACCGCCTATGTCAAATCATCATCGGGACGAGCGCTTACCCCCAGTTGGCAGGGCGGCAGATTACCACTAAGTTCGAACCTAAGTCATTTCCTAAGGGAAAAATTGGCCATGTCCACACATCCGGACGCCCGGGAACAGGAATTGAAATTTCTACATCCCCTGGTAGCTCGTCAAAGCGAACACTCACACATTCCGGCAGTCGATGAATTTCTGGTAGAGCTCATTCATACCAGGGAGGGATATCACCTGTTTATGTATCCCTTTGAGGGACGGCTGGTGCACGAAGTGATGGCGGCCCTGGTAGCGTATCGCATCAGTCGTATGTATCCGATCAGCTTTTCGATGGCCATGAATGATTACGGTTTTGAATTATTTTCTGACACGGAGATCAAACTGGATACTGCTCAGTTGAAACAGATATTCCGTAGGGACAAGCTGATGCAGGATGTTGCCTTAAGTATTAACGCAACGGAAATGGCAAAAAGAAAGTTCAGGGACATTGCGGTTATTTCAGGAATGGTGGTACAGCGTATACATGGAAAGCAAAGGAACAACAAGTCGCTACAGTCTTCATCAGGTATCATTTTCCAGGTGCTGGAGGAACATGAACCGCATCACCTGCTCTTGCGCCAGGCCTACACTGAAGTCTTTCACCAACAACTGGAGGAGCAACGCCTCCTGGCAGCCTTTGATCGTATCAGCCATAGCAAAATTATTTATAAATTGGCCACAGGATTCACCCCGCTTAGTTTTCCCATCAAAGTGGATAGCCTGCGCCAATCCCTTTCCAGCGAAGCGCTGGCCAAACGTATTCAAAAATTAATAGACAATAACCTGAAACCAAGAACAAGAAAACGATGAGCATCCTGGAGCAAACAATTCACTTTTCAGGCCAGGAACTAACATTGACTAACCAGGCCGCTTTATTTTGGGAGAGAGAAAAGGCATTAGTCCTGGCTGACCTGCACCTGGGTAAAGCGGCCCACTTCAGAAAGCATGGCATAGCGGTGCCGACACAGGTGGCCCTTAAAGATCTTGAAAGGCTGGATAATTTGATCCGGCACTTTAAGGCTACACAAGTACTGATTGTAGGCGATCTGGTCCATGCGGAAGAAAATCAGGAAGTTGCTCTATTCAGAAATTTTACCTTGAAGTTTCCTGACACGTTGTTTTTATTAATCAAGGGCAATCATGACAGGTATGCATATGATACGCTAAGGGGAATGGGTATTTGTGCCATTCATGATGAATGGCATATGGCCGGCATTTGTTTTCGTCATCAGACGGGTGCCACACTTGGTTCACCATGTATCAGCGGACATATACATCCGGGTATCAGGATGCAGATGCCCGCCAAGGCAAGCATGGCATTACCCTGCTACGTGATCACTAAAAATGAACTCATATTACCTGCATTCAGCCGGTTTACGGGATTAGATACCACACCTGTTCCCGGGTCCATCTGCTATGCCTTTTTTGAAGGGGGTATCTTTAAAATAGAGAGGTAAAAGAAATCGGGTGTCCAACAGGTTAATTCTTGTCACATTGCGTGAAATGGAAATGCGACATCAATTTACAATCAAATTTGTATGTATTTTGAGCAGACTCAATAGGATAAATTTGATTGTTTTCCAGACACCCGCTAGTTGATCCTATGCGGGCACTTTCCTTGCTTGTTCCCGTTCCCAGACCCGATGCTTTTTCATCACGGCAATAA
>JBEBUO010000149.1:0-6217 GCA_040393285.1 Taibaiella helva
TGTTATTTTTTGTAAAAAAAAACTACCTTTGCAGCCTCAAATTTAAAAATTTAATTCTATAATTTAAAGTCATGGCAGATTTACGCTTACAGCGCAACTTTGGAATCGCCGCACACATTGATGCCGGTAAGACAACTACCACCGAACGTATTCTTTATTATACCGGTGTAAACCATAAACTAGGGGAAACCCACGAGGGTGGTGCTACTACCGACTGGATGGCGCAGGAGAAAGAGCGCGGTATTACCATTACTTCTGCGGCTGTTACCTGCTTCTGGAATTTTCCTACCGCACAGGGTAAACCTACTGCGGATGCAAAGAAATATAAATTTAACATCATCGATACTCCGGGTCACGTGGATTTTACCGTAGAGGTAGAGCGTTCCATGCGTGTATTGGATGGTCTGGTAGCGTTGTTTTCTGCTGTAGATGGTGTAGAACCTCAGTCTGAAACCGTATGGCGCCAGGCTAACCGTTACCGTGTTCCCCGTATCGGATTTGTGAATAAAATGGACCGTATCGGCGCCGACTTCCTGATGGTGGTACAACAGGTGCGTGATATGCTGGGTGCCAAAGCCGTGCCCTTACAGTTGCCGATCGGTGCCGAAGATGATTTTAAAGGTGTGGTGGATTTGATTACCATGAAGTCCATCGTATGGGATGATTCTACACACGGTATGACCTACACCGAGGGCGAAGTGCCTGAAGATATGCTGGAAGAAGCCCAGCAATACCGTGCTGAGCTGGTAGAAGCTGTAGCGGAATATGACGATACCCTGATGGAGAAATTTTTCGACGATCCGAATAGCATTTCCGAAGCCGAAATTCACGAAGCTGTACGTAAAGCAACCATTGATCTGAGCATTATTCCTATGCTTTGTGGTTCTTCTTACCGTAATAAAGGTGTTCAGAAAATGCTGGATTGCGTGGTACGTTACCTGCCCAGCCCGGTAGATGTGGAAGCCATTGAAGGTACCGACCCTCACGATGCAGAAAAGAAACTTTCTCGCAAGCCCGATGCTAAAGAACCTTTTGCCGCCCTGGCCTTTAAGATCATGACCGATCCTTTTGTAGGTCGTCTGGCTTTCTTCCGGGCTTATTCAGGTCACCTGGACGCCGGTTCCTATGTACTGAATGTACGTTCCGGAAAAAATGAACGTATTTCCCGCATCATGCAAATGCATGCCAATAAGCAAAACCCCATCGACTTCATTGAAGCAGGTGATATCGGTGCCGCCGTTGGTTTTAAAGATATCAAAACAGGAGATACCCTTTGTGATGAGAAACACCCCATCGTGCTGGAAAACATGTTTATCCCCGAGCCGGTGATCTCCATTGCCATCGAGCCTAAAACCCAGGCAGATGTGGACAAAATGGGTATGGCTATAGCCAAGCTGGTAGAGGAAGATCCTACGCTGCGTGTAAAAACAGATGAAGATTCGGGTCAAACCGTATTGAGCGGTATGGGCGAGCTGCACCTGGAGATCATTGTGGATCGTATGCGCCGCGAGTTTAAAGTAGAAGTAAATCAGGGTAATCCCCAGGTAGCTTATAAAGAAGCCTTTACCCTGAAGGTAGAACACCGTGAAATCTATAAGAAGCAAACAGGTGGTCGTGGTAAATTTGCCGATATCCAGTTTGAAATCGGACCTGCAGATGAAGAATTCCTGAAAGAAAATGATGGAAAGAACCGCTTCCAGTTTGTGAACGATATCTTTGGTGGATCTATACCTAAAGAGTTTATCCCTGCCATTCAGAAAGGTTTTGAAACCTCTATGACCAATGGTGTACTGGCCGGCTTCCCTGTAGAAAGTATGCGTGTGCGTATTTTCGATGGTTCCTTCCACCAGGTCGATTCCGACTCTATGTCGTTTGAATTGTGTGCCAAGCAAGCTTACCGTGAGGCTGGCCGCAAAGCCAAACCCATTATCCTGGAGCCTATTATGAAAGTAGAGGTACTGACTCCCGACCAGTATATGGGTGATGTAACCGGTGACCTGAACCGTCGTCGTGCCATGCTGGAAGGTATGGATACCCGTGCTAACCTGCAGGTAATTAAGGCTAAAGTTCCGTTGAGCGAAATGTTCGGGTACGTTACCCAATTGCGTTCTTTGTCTTCCGGCCGTGCCTCTTCTACCATGGAGTTCAGCCACTATGCACAAGCGCCTAAAAACATCGAAGAAGAAGTAGTAACCAAAGCTAAAGGCAAGGTTTCTGCTGAATAAGACAATCCGCCCGATGCGGCCGGATGGTCTGAATCATATCAAAGGATGCCGCTTCTGATTACCTGAAGCGGCATCCTTATTTTTAACCCGCTGGTTAAACTTTATGTACCGTCTGGTGTTCTAATCTTGCCTTCCGTACAGGGATGTTGGGGAGGGAAATGTTAATCCTTTCCTTAGGCCAATATTGGAGGCATTATTTTTGCATCATGCTCAATAGAAAAGTATTTCTCAATAAAATAAAATAATATGAAGAAGTTTCTTGCATGTGTACTTAGCTTGTCGCTGATCGGCTTTTCTTCCGTAACTCAGGCGCAGGATGCCAAAGCCAAAGCCATTCTGGAACAGGTGAGCCAAAAATTTAAGTCGATGAAAAGCCTGAAAGCGAATTTTTCCCTTACGGTGAATGATGCGCAAGGTAAGGCAAAGGATACCCGTACCGGCACGTTTTTGATGAAAGGCAATAAATATAGGGTCAATATGGCCGGACAGGAGATTATTTGTGATGCGGCAAACGTCTGGACCTACCTACCCGGCAATAAAGAGGTACAGATATCTGCTTATGATCCGGCGGAGCAAACCATTTCTCCTGAAAAGCTTTTTGCCGGCGCTTACGACAAGGAGTATAAAAGCCGTTATGTGGGAGAACGCTCGGTAAAAGGGAAGAAAGTAGATGTGATTGAGCTGATACCCCTTACCGCAGCAAAAGGATTGGAGAAGGTGCAGCTGTTTGTAGACAAAGCGGCCCAAATGGTAACCGGTGGTAATATTTTTGAACGCAATGGTGCCTCTTACACCTATACCATATCCGGCTTGAATACGGCCACCCTGGCCGATGCTGAGTTTACTTTTGACGCGTCTAAGCATCCGGGTGTAGAAGTGATCGATCTGCGTTAATCAACGATTGAAGTTAATTTCAATAAAGCAAAAGAGGCTGTCCCCGTAACAAGGAGCAGCCTCTTTTGCCTGGCAGCTACTTTACTCTACCACAAATTTAGCTGTGGTATTTATCCCACCTGACTGGAGCCTGACGAAGTAAATGCCGCTGGCCCAGGAGGCTACATCTACCCACACGGGCTTTGTGTAGCTAGACAGAATCCGCTCTTCATAGATTATCCTGCCATCTACCGAATAGATACTGATATGTGCCGGTTCTGTAGCAGGCAGGCGCCGGGGCAAAATGCTTACCTGTCCGCGGGCGGGGTTAGGACTGATTAAAAGTTGCTGCTCCTGTTCCTCCGTCTCGGCAATCGCATTAGGCACACCTTTGTAGGTGATGAAAAAGCAAATGGTATCATTAAGTGGGTTGGGGTCATGAATAAACTCCTGAAAGTCTTCATTTACTTTTAAATAGTAGCACCATTGCGTGGTGGTGTCTGATTCCCGGTCGCCGGTGTTGATAAAATTTACACCGCGGGAATACACGGTATCTCCCTGATTGATGGGCATCAGGTCGCCGTCTTCACTTTGTACAATAAAGGAAAACGGCATGTCATTAAGTCCATAGATGACCACCCCATTAGTATCGATGTCATCCGGCCCGTGGTTGATTACATTAAAATTGACCTGTATCTCTTCTTCGGGTTGTAGTATAAAATGCGTGGTGGTATCCGCAAATTGAAGTTCCAGGTCGGCTGTAAAGGTCTGGGCAGATAAGCTATTCCAGCTGAAGACAGCAAACGCCGTTAAAGCAGGGGTAAGTAATGATTTTTGCATAGCATAAACAGTTTTTTGGAAAAATGTAGTAACTATAAAGATAAGCAAGTTGTGAAACAGGCACTGATATGCTTAGTTTTTTTATATTATATTTACGAATTTGCCACTTTTACTACGATACAATCACACGTTCAATCCAGTCTTCGCCAAAGCTATAAGGCAGATAGGCTACGGAAGGCACTGGTTTGGTGATGATGAGACTTGTCTTTTTGCCTGCGGAAATACTACCTAAATGATCTTGTAATTCCAGTGCTGCTGCCCCGTTGATGGTTTGGGCATTGATCGCTTCTTCAGGGGTCATTTTAAGTTGGGTACAGGCCAGTGACAGCAGCAGGTTCATATTGCCGGAGGGGCAGGAGCCGGGATTGAAATCCGTAGCCAGGGCCACTGGTAGCCCGGCATCGATCAGGGCACGCGCAGGCTGGTAATGCATGGCCAGGAAAAAGGCGGCACCCGGCAGGAGGGTGGCCATGGTGTCGCTACCCTTTAAGGCCTCAATTTCTTCTGCACCCATGCTTTCCAGGTGATCCACACTTACCGCCCGGTGGGCCACACCTACCTGAACACCACCGGAGCGATGTAGTTGATTGGCATGGATTTTAGGTTTCAGGCCGTATGCCCAACCTGCTTCCAGGAGCCGGGCTGTTTCTTCGGGCGAATAAAAGCCTTGCTCACAAAATACATCCATGTAATCGGCCAGCCCTTCATCGGCCACTCGAGGTAGCATTTCGTTGATTATCAAATCAATATAACCACTATGATGGTTTCTGTACGCAGGTGGAAAATCATGCGCTGCCAGAAAACTGGCCTTGACGGGTATAGGGGATTGCTCTTTAAGCCTGCGAATCACGCGCAGCATTTTCAGCTCGCCTTCCAGGCTGAGTCCATAGCCGCTTTTGATCTCTATAGCACCGGTACCCATATCAATAACACTGTGTAAGCGCGCCAGCGCATCATCAAACAGCTGAGCAGCATCAGTTTCATTCAGTTTTTTGGCAGAATTTAAAATACCACCTCCACGGGCTGCAATCTCCGCATAGCTCAGCCCTTTGATCCGGTCCTGAAATTCCTGTTCGCGTGGGGCGGCATATACCAGGTGGGTATGTGAATCGCACCAGGTAGGCAGCACGATACGCCCGCGGGCATTGATGGTTTCATCGGCCCGGAGCTCGGCAGGCAGGTCGGTCATGGCACCAAAACTATGGATCAACCCATCTTCGCTGAGTAACCAGGCGTCTTCTATTACAGGCAGCTTGCCCATTTCCTTGCCGGATAAACGCTGAACCCGGTGTTTTGGATCATTTTCGATACCGACCAGGGATTTGATGTTGTTAATGAGTAAGCGCATGTGAATGGTTAATTTGCGGGTGCTTGGCTTGTCCCAACAGTATGAATAAAGGTGTTGCTTCGCATTTATTGATAAAAAATTGCGAATATTCCGCTAAATTGCCAAAGAAATCCAGAAAAATCAAATAAAACCGTTCCGATTATTCAATCATTTATAACGAACTCCATATAATGTATAGACTTTTACCCCAGACCAGGTGCACAACATATTTTTTCATAGGCCTATTGCTAGCTTTTTTTTCTTACGGCCGGGTGAACGCGCAGTTGCTCCCGCCCAATCAGCCCGAGCAGGATGCCTGTAATGCATTACAATTGTGCGGTAACCAGTTTACCACACCATTCAGCTATCAGGGCGAGGGGTTGGGTATTGACCTGACCGGTACGCCATGCGGCGGGGGAGAGGCAGAGTCCATGTGGATACGTCTCGAGGTAACCGATCCGGGGAGTATTGTGTTTACCATTGCTCCCCTGAGTGTGAACGATGACTATGATTTTGCCGTAATTGATATCACCGATGTGGGTTGTGACAATATGACCCCTGCGAACGTGGTAGCCTGCAACTTCAATAACAATAATGCAGGAAGCAATGTGAATGGTGTGATTGGTTTAAACAGTACATCCACCATTTCTTTTGTTACCGGCGGTACTTTTGGTAATTCGTTTTGCCAGCAGATAAATGCCGATGCAGGGGATGTGTACCTCATCATGGTCAATAATTTTGGTAATTATGTTACGGGGGGTATCAGTTCAGGTTTTACTATAGATTTTTCCGGTTCCACGGCACAATTTTTTGACAATACGCCTCCCTTCCTGGACTCATTGGCTACTGCCAGTCCCTGTAGTTATCGTGAAGGGGTTACTGTCCACCTGAATACCCAGGTCTCCTGCGCCTCGCTGGCCGCCGATGGCAGTGATTTTACGCTGAGCCCGGG
>JBEBUO010000150.1:0-6181 GCA_040393285.1 Taibaiella helva
GGGACTGGGCAGAAAAGTTTATGGTATTAGATACTTGCCCGGATTGTAAGGGTGCCCGTCTGCGAAAGGAGAGTTTGTGGTTTCGGGTGGCCGGCCAGAACATAGCGGACTATGCCCGTCTTGCGCTCGGCGATTTGTATCAGTCCTTTGAACATATTGAAACGCGCTTAGATAAAAAGCAAAAGACGATTGCCAAGGATATTTTAACAGAAATTCGCGATCGGCTCAGCTTCCTGCTGGATGTCGGCTTGCATTACCTGTCGTTAAACCGGCCTACGCGCTCCTTAAGCGGGGGGGAGAGCCAACGCATCCGCCTGGCTACCCAAATCGGCTCGCAATTGGTGGGCATTACTTATATCCTCGATGAGCCTTCAATAGGGCTACATCAGCGTGATAACCATCGCCTGATTGATGCCTTGAAGAACCTGCGCGACGGAGGTAACTCGGTACTGGTGGTCGAGCATGATAAAGACATTATGCTGGCAGCTGACTACCTGATGGATATGGGGCCGGCAGCCGGGTATCACGGGGGCAAGATTGTGGCCCAGGGTACACCGAAGGAAGTATTGCAAAGCCAAAGCAATACGGCCATGTACCTGAGCAACCGCTTACGTATTGCTATCCCTGACGCCAGGCGTAAAGGGAATGGGAAAAAGCTGGTGTTAAAAGGGGCTTCGGGCAATAACCTTAAAAACGTATCTGTAAGTTTCCCTTTGGGTACATTTATCTGTATTACAGGTGTTTCGGGCAGCGGTAAGAGTACCCTGATCAATGAGACCCTGTATCCCATACTATCCCGGCATTGTTACCCGCAATCCAAAATGCAGGCCTTGCCCTACAAAAAAGTAGAAGGGCTGGAGCATATAGATAAAGTTATAGAAATAGATCAAAGTCCTATCGGCCGTACACCCAGGAGTAATCCGGCCACTTATTGCGGCTTTTTTACGGATGTCCGCCAGCTGATGGCGCAAGTGCCTGAAGCTAAAATCAGGGGGTATAATGCGGGTCGCTTTTCTTTTAATGTTAAAGGGGGGAGGTGTGAAGTATGCCAGGGTGGAGGCACCAAGGTGATTGAAATGAATTTCTTACCGGATGTGTATGTACCCTGCGAAAAATGCCAGGGCAGGCGTTACAACCGGGAGACACTTGAAATACGCTATAAGGGTAAATCAATTTCGGATATCCTGAATATGACGGTGGAAGAAGCTACCGAGTTTTTCGTAAACATTCCTTCTTTACACCGCAAGTTGCGTACGCTTAATGAAGTAGGCCTGGGCTACATCACATTGGGACAAAGTGCTGTTACGCTAAGCGGCGGCGAGGCCCAAAGGGTAAAACTGGCCACCGAACTGTCTAAGAAGGATACAGGGCAAACCATCTATATTCTGGATGAACCTACTACAGGTCTGCATTTTGAAGACATCAAGCACTTGCTGGCGGTACTTAACCGTCTTGTGGAGCGTGGCAACACCGTATTGGTGATTGAACACAATATGGATATGATCAAAGTAGCTGATCATGTAATCGACATCGGCCCTGAAGGTGGTGATGGTGGCGGCCAGGTCATTTGCAATGGTACGCCCGAAGTCATAGCTAAGTGTAAAGAGAGCCATACGGGAAAATACCTGAAGCTTGAACTCTGAGCGCATCCTGTTAAAGGTGTATTGAAAAGATGATCTTCTTTATATTTGGAAGGCTTGCGCCCTGGACTCAGCAATTTTAATAGCGTACGTCTTCGTTTTACTACCAACCTTAAAATCCAAACAGTTTTAAAAAATTATAATCCGCCAAAACTCAAGTAAATTTAGAGTTTTGGCGGATTATAAATAGGTTATTCTGAAAATAGGCTATTGAGTTCAAGGGTATTTTGTACCAACTCCCTGCTGTATTTATTTTCCTGTAGTCCAAAGGTGGGGACTATAGTCAGGAAAATATTTTTCCGTGTTTTGGTGGCCTGCTGTAAGGCGTCAATTTTATTTTTAAGGTTCAGGTAATATCTTTTGTCTATGGTAAAGGGCGCGTTGTAGTATTTCATTTCACACAGGTTCATAATACGGTCATCACGATCAAGGAGCAGATCGACCTGTGCATGTTCGTTGAACCAACTGCTGTTTGTGGAAAAAATGGCATCGATCCGGAGTGCTTTTTTGATCTGGTCGATATGTTTTAAACAGATCGTTTCAAAACAAAATCCTGCCCAGGAAGTATAGCTTTGGCTTTTGTGCAGGCCTTGCCAGGTACCTTTGCCACTATTTCTATTGTGTTGTATGAATTTCAGGTAGAATTTTGAATATTCGTCCGAGAGCCGGTAAAGCATAAGTTGCTTTTTGTTCCCATAATAGGCATATTCACTGATAAATCCCGACTCTGTCAATTCTGCCAGCTTCCCGGAGAAGTCACCCCCACTTGGGATTTTGCTTGTATGGCTCAATTGTTCTCTTGTCATGCCTTTATTGACGCCTGCCAATGCCCTGATTATAGCATAATGTTTTTCTGAGTCATCAAAAAGTGAAGCATACAATTGATCAAATTCATGCTTCATCATCCCGTCTTTACTAAAGCAGAGCTGGTCTATGTTCTGTGCTACGCTAAGTCCTTTTTGAAGCTTTTCCAGGTAGTGTGGCACACCGCCCAGGGTCATGTAGAGTTGCAGTACGTCATATTGGGTATAGCTGAGGCCACGGCTTTTGAGGAATTGATCGGTTTCATAAAGATTAAAGGGTAACAAGCGAATTTGCCGGGTTATCCGGTTGTGCAGACCACCTTTGTTGCGTATGATTTTTTGGATCATATACGACGCGGCGGAGCCACAGAGTACGACGATCAGATCATTGCGCCGGGTGCAATAATGATTCCAAAAGTGTTCAAAGGCCATCAAAAATTTTGATCTTGCTGTGGCCATCCATGGAAACTCATCTATGAAGACCACTTTCTTTTTAGATGATGTCAACTTATCCAGGTAGGTTTCGAGCAAAGAGAAGGCCCCTAGCCAATCAGATGGTACCGGTAACTTAGCTTTTTTCGACCTTTTGGTAAGTTCTTTGAAGAAATGCCCCAACTGGTCACTCATGCTGCCTTTATACAGACCTGCCACCTCAAATATAATGTCGTTCTTAAAGAACGAACGCACCAGGAAAGTCTTGCCTACACGCCTTCTGCCATAGATGACGATCAGCTCCGATTGGTTGTTTTTCCGGGCTTCTTTCAGTAATTGTATTTCCTGTGCTCTACCAACAAACTTTGCCATGAGTAGATTTATATGTCGCCAAAACTACTAAAATTATCGTGTTTTGGCGACATATAAATGTCGTATCTCCCTTATGAGTATCAGCTATATGAGGGCTATGGTACAGTGTTTACAGGTTGTCGATCGTGGGCGTGGCCTAATGAGCAGTAATTTCTCTTGCCCTGTTATTCTTCTTTTTCTTTCACAAATACGGACCTGATCCGCTGTAAGATATTTTTCTTCTTTTCGGGTTTTTTCTCGCCCTGCAAAATTTCTTCCAGGGTCCTGCTTTCCTGGTTGCTTGTATCCGGTTCTTGTATGCCCTTACCCTCGTCGGTGATGTCTTCTTCGATGAGTTCCCCCGCTTCATTTAAGTGTAATTTTTCATCTACAGCATCCGATCCTTTTTTAAACGGGTCCCATTTGATGCTGACATTCCCATCTTCATCATCTTGCGCGCGCAGGTATACTTTCAGGCCTCTCTTGCTTTGTTTTTCCAGGCCCTTTGCGACTCTTTTGATATCTTTGTCGGGATTTCTCAAGGGGATTTCTATGCTCAGGTCGGTACCCTGATGGAAGGAATAAATGCCCTTCACATACATATTGAGTGCACTGCTTTCTATAGCCATGGGGGATATCGTTACCCGTCCATCTTTAATCACCAGGTCATTGGAAATGTCTTTAAATCTAATGCTGTCCAGGTTTCGCTTTTTGAATACGTATTTCTTTATTTGCATGAAGGGTTTGAAGTGCACAATGGCGCCTTCCTCCAATTTGAAATTAACCTTTCCTTCAAGGGAACGCGGCATTAGTTCCGCCCGGTCTGTGAAGTTGCCTTTTATGTCTATGTCGGCATAGAAAGTACCGCTTAGGTTGTCGGCGGTTAAGGTTTTCATGCCAAAGTTACGCATGCCGTAGAAGAACTCATCAATATTGAGCCCGGCCAGCTTCCCCTTTAGGGTGAAGGGATTATTATTTACAGTTTGATTAATAGTTCCTGTGAGTTCCAGGTGTCCTCCTGCATGGTCCACTTTTATGTTATTCAGCAACATTTGCTCGCTGAGCAGGTCGATATCCGCAAATAAGTTATGCGCCACAAAGCTGTTCATCTCCACTTGTTTTACATGCAGGCGCAGCATCATATTGCCTTTGTCCAGTATGTTTTCGATCCTGTCGTTCAATGCCTGTAATTTGGCCTTTCTTACCGAGGTACTTTCTACTTTCTGTCTGCGGGGAATCAGGAATGAGGTAAAGTCATTTACATCAATCAGCTCACTCTCTACCTGCCAGTTCAGGATCACCAGTTCGGGATTGTCAAAATAAGCGTTCATGAAGTTTTTAGCTACCCCGCTCACACTAAGCCCGGATCTGCCGCTGGTCATTTTTATTTCTTTCAGCAGTATGTCTTCTCCCTGGAATTCGAGGTTGATGTTTACGTTCCGGAATTTGAGCCCCCGCGGCAGGTAATCCAGTTTGGTATCGGCAATCCTGATATAGCCCAATAAGCTTCTCCTGCTTTTGTTTTTTACGGAGAGGTGCCCGTTAAAGGACAGGTCCATATCTGCTTTCCCACCGCTGAAGAGGAAAGAACGGCCCAGCAGTTCATTTAATGCACTTACGGCAAAGTCGGATTGTACATGGGCTGTAAGGTGGGGATCTTTGAATCCGTGTACCTGGATCGAATCGCCGGAGAAGGGTATGTTGCCATTAAACACGCCGGTAATTTTGGGGACGGCGATGACCGAATTGCTGTCTACATAACCCTTACCCTCCTCATAATTGTTGAAAAAATACCCTGAAAATGTAGCGCTGTCAATATTGCCATACTGGGTAACTAAGCGGTTGTTTGTGGTGCTCCAGTCTACCCTGGCCAGGGGCTTATCTTTAGGTACCAATTTTCCTTTAACGCTTACATGTACTGCCACCGGATCCCTGAGATCCAGGTGTTTAAAGTTTTTCGCAATATGCGCATTCAGAAAGCTGACGCCCTTCTTCATCAGAATGGCATCATCAGCCACTTCCAACTCAAAATTGGCCGGCTTGTCGCCAAATCGGAATATAAGGCCCAGGCGCAGGTCTTCCCCTGATACATTTACCGGCTGTAGGGGCAGGGTAAGTTGCCTGCTATCCCTAAGGTATATGATCTTAAGGTCGGCTTTCAGGTGCTGGTCTATAAGAAAGGCGCCTTTTTCCAGGTTAAAACCCAATTGCCCGATATCCGCATCGATGGGCGCTTTTATATTCATGCTGCTGTCGGTATTCTCCACTACAGCATCCAGTTTGTTAATATGAGCTTCAATGTGCTTTTCTTTTATCACATCTTCTATCAGCAGGTGCACATTTTCCAGGCTGATAAGCTGTAGGTAAACGTCCTTTTTTCGCTCCTGCTTTTCTATTTTCCTCTTGGTTTTGGGCGAAAGCACGTATTTGTTCGAATAGCCTGCTGCATTGGTAAACAAGTGAAACGAGGCATTCGAAAGGGATATTTTATTGATTTCCGGCTTGCGTGAAAGCAGTGAAAAAAGGTCGACTTTCAGGTATATTTCCTTGCTTTCAAATAAGGCATGCTTGTGTTGTGCATATAAGGAGTCAACAAGTGCTACCTCTTTGAGTCTTAAGGAAACGGAGGGAAAGTCTTTCCAGAATACGAGATCCAGGTCTTTGATAGAAAATTCACCACCGATCTGATTGGTCACTTCTGTATTGATCTTTTTGATCAGCGGCTGTTTGTTTTGATACACATAATAATAGAAGAAGCCCCATGCTAGGAGTAAAAGCAAGCAAATAACCATACTTATCCATAATACTATCCGAAGCCACTTTGGAATGCGTGTTTTCTTTGGGACGGTGCTATCCCCGCTCTTGCTTTGTGCCATTTCGCCTGTTTAACCTTATCAGAAAGGAAAAATACAAAAAAGATGCCACATTTTGCACCGTTTAATATTTCATTTCTAA
>JBEBUO010000151.1:0-6165 GCA_040393285.1 Taibaiella helva
GAAAAACCAAAGGCGAAGTGTACCTGCCCCATTTGCTTACCAGTCGCTTTTCAGTATTCTTCGCCTGGAGATAAAGTAATATAACAAAATATAGATGCAGGATACGAGGAGCAGCCAGCCATTATCCGGATAAACACCTCCATTCATGGCCGAGCCGGCCATTCGCTGTAAAGGGAAAGGCAGCAATTCATCGCTGCTTTGCAAAGGCAGGTAAAAGCCCAGGTGCTTTCCCCCGGAATAATAATTGAATAAGGTACTCAGTATGGTCTCTATAAAAAGGGCATAAATCAAAAATATCCCAATGGTCAGCCCACTTCTTTTTAATAATAAAGTAAGCATGAAGGCAAGACCATAGTAATTGAGGCACAGGATGAAAAAATACCAGAGCGATACCATACCTGTAGTGAAGAAGGCATAGCTGGTGCTGTAGATCATTCCAAATGCCACTGCCCCGATGGCGGTATACACTGTAGTAAACAGGGCAAGCATAATCACTAAACCTACTTTAGCATGAAAGAACTGAAGCCGGGTATGCCCGTCAATAATATTTTGCCGATGGGTCTTGTAACTATACTCATTGGATATAAGGATAATGATCAGGAAAGAAATAAACATGACAAAAATGCTGGCAAAATAGCTGTAGCTACTCCATACCCCCGGAAAACTATAGCTTAAGCCAGGAAGTCCACCACTTCCGGAATTAAATATACCACTACTGAAAATGGAGTTGAATAAGGGTAAGAACAATGCAAACAGCCCGACAAGCACCCAAAAAGTTTTGTAGTTTTTTATTTTAAGCCATTCAATAGATAGTAAGCGCATCATTTTATTTAAGGTATTTTGGGTAGAAATAGCATGCTTTAGCAAGAAGCGGGTATTACCGCAACTGGCTGTCATCTGTCCTGGTGAGTTCCATAAACTGCGCTTCCAGGCTCTTTCTTTTTAAGTTCAGGTAGGTAAGCGTAATGCCGTTTTTATAACAATACTCGTTAATCATTGCCGCATCCAGGGCTCCGTTCATGGATACTTGCAACAGGTCCTCGGCCTGGTGAACCACCACACCCTCCAAGCCGCTTAATACCGCTTTGAGTGTATCATTATCTGCCGAGCCGACTTCCAGTATATCTTCGCTTTGAAACACCTCCTTTACGGGACCCGATCCCAGCAGATGGCCTTGCTTTAATACCGCAACATGCGTACATACTTTTTCTACCTCATCCAACAAGTGGCTGGCCATAATAATGGTGATGCCTTCTTTGTTTAATGATTTGATCAATGCCCTTATTTCTGCAATACCTTCCGGATCCAGACCATTGGTCGGCTCGTCAAGCAGCAGCACTTTAGGGCCACCCAGTAAGGCATTGCCTATGGCTAAGCGCTGCTTCATGCCTAAGGAATAGGTGTTGAAACGGGCATGTTTACGGGGTGCCAGCCGCACCAGTTGCAGCACACGATCAATATCATCCGTTCCCTTCTCTTTGATACTTGTGTTGATCTTAAGATTTTGGACAGCACTCAGGTAATGATAAAAATTGGGTGTTTCGAGCAGCGCCCCGATCTGCTTTCTGGCCGCCTGATGCGGCATGCCGCCAAACCATTGAAAATCTCCCCTGTCCGCAAGTAGCACATCGAGGAGAATACCTAAAAGCGTGGTTTTTCCGCTTCCGTTAGGACCTAATACACCAAACACGCTGCCTTCCGGCACCTCAAAGGAAATATGGTTTAATGCCTTTACCGGGCCATAGCTTTTGGATAATTGTTGAATGGAAAGTACCGAAGACATAATGTGTTCATTTAAATGGAGCCGGAGCTATGTTCAGAAAATGCCTATCCTGGTGTGTATCACACCCCGAAACGCCGGCCTGCGTCTAAATTAACAAAAAGATGCAAAACGGTGCAAATATTCTCTCCGGCATCTACCTCATCTTCATTTAACCTGGCCCGGATCATAGTGCCTGGATCACATCCATTCCTTCCGACGATATAATACCAATCAAAGAAAAATTTATGCTCTGGCTTGTAAACACATGATCAGTTTATAGAATTAGGCAAAAAATCTTTACTTTTGCTGCCCTTCAACAGATAACCGCCCTTAGGGGCAGCTATGCAACATTTTATGGAATACAGACAAATCGTAGCAGTAACCGGCCTCAGCGGCCTGTATCAATTAGTGAGCACCAAGAATGATGGTGCCATCGTGAGGAGCCTGACGGATAAAAGTATCAAGTTTGTGTCCGCGCGTATCCACAATATTACCCCGCTGGAAAGCATTGAAATCTACACCACTGGTGAAAATGTTCGCCTGCATGAAGTATTGGCCGGCATCCAGAAGAATGATGGAGAAGTAGCACAACTGGCTGCTAAAAAGGATGATAAAGCGGCTAAAGCTTATTTTAGAACCATTCTGCCCGATTATGACGAAGACCGGGTGTACAACAGCGATATCAGAAAGGTATTAAAGTGGTACGAAATACTGAAAGCCAATGACTTACTTCATTTCGATCAGCTCAGCAATCCTGAAGAAGAAAACACAGAAGATGTAGCCGCTGAGCCTGAAGTAGCCGTAGCAGAAGAAAAACCAAAGAAAGCCACTAAGAAAGCAAGCGCGGAGAAAGAAGCCAAAGGAGCGCAAAAAGTGGCCAAAAAAGCGGCGCCGAAGAAGAAGGCGGCAACCGAAGATGCAGCTGAAAAACCAGCCAAGAAGACAGCAGTTAAGAAGAAAAAGGAAGCGGAATAAGCGAGCTACAGAGCAGCTGCACTTAACTGGTAAGCAATAATATACGCGCCATACAGGCCTCAAATAGGCAACTGTCGTGACACAAAAAGAGCGTTTGTCCGTTTTGGATGAGCGCTTTTTCTATGGCCAAACCCAAAACGATGCAGTCCGAAAAGTTCTGACCTGGAGGGGTTCAGCTTATTAAATGTAATGCTTACTTTTGCCAAAATATTTTTCTACCCTGATGGAATTGCAACAACTGAAAGAAATGGCCACACAGGTGCGCCGCGACATCGTTAGAATGGTACACAATGCCCAAAGCGGACACCCCGGCGGCTCCCTGGGCTGTAGCGACTTCCTGGTCGCCCTTTACTTTAAGGCCATGAAACACGATCCGGCATTTAATATGGACGGTATAGGAGAGGACCTGTTTTTCCTGTCCAACGGACATATTTCTCCGGTCTTCTACAGCGTGTTGGCACGCAGCGGTTACTTCCGTGTAGAAGAGCTGGCTACTTTCCGTCAGCTCAACTCGCGCCTACAGGGGCATCCGGCTACCCACGAAGGCCTGCCGGGGATAAGGGTAGCCTCCGGCTCGCTCGGACAGGGTATGAGTGTGGCCATTGGTGCCGCACTGGCAAAAAAACAAAACAAAGACGACCGCTACATCTACTCCCTGCATGGCGACGGCGAACTGCAGGAAGGACAAAACTGGGAGGCCATCATGTTTGCCGCCCATCATAAGGTCGATAACCTGATCGCTACCATAGATTATAACGGACAACAGATTGACGGTCCTACCGAAATGGTCATGAGCCTGGGCGATCTGAAGTCCAAATTCCTGGCCTTTGGCTGGGCGGTTGCAGAGCTGAAAGATGGCAATGACATGGAGCAGGTACTGCTGGCTATTACCGAAGCCCAGAGCCTGAGCAAACAAGGCAAACCGGTTTGCATCCTGATGCATACTTCTATGGGCAAAGGTGTTTCGTTTATGGAAGGCACGCACGAATGGCACGGCATTGCACCTAATGACAGCCAGTTGCAGATAGCCCTCAACGAGCTGATGCCCGGTACCATTGGCGATTATTAACTTCTTTACAATCCGGATCTTATTGCCTTCTGTTATACGCAGGAGGCAATTTTTTTTCGCCCTACCTGCCAGGTCATAAGACGATTATGTAATTTACAGGCATGTTTAGTTTTTGGGAACAACAATCCTTACTCCGATACGATTACGTGGTGATCGGTGCGGGCACCGTTGGCCTGCACACAGCAATAGTGTTACGGGAGCGATATCCCAGTGCCAGCATCGTGGTTGTAGAGCGCAGCGTACTGCCTTATGGGGCCAGTACACGTAATGCCGGTTTTGCCTGCATAGGCAGCCTGACGGAGCTGATCAGCGACCTGGAGCAAATGTCCGTAGCGGAGATGGCTGGCTTGGTAGCACGCCGCAAAAAGGGGTTGGAGCGTTTGCGCCGGCGCCTTGGCGATGAGGCCATTGGTTACCGGCAGGCCGGCAGTCATGAACTACTGGAGGCAAAAGACCTTCCTGCTTTAGCCCGGCTGGATGAACTGAACCACATGCTTTCTGACATTAATGATGGGCAGGCTGTATTTTCCCTGGCCAATGAAAAAATAAACGATTTTGGCTTTCCGATAAACAAAGTGAAAGCACTGGTCGCCAACCATGCAGAAGGTGAACTGCATACCGGAAAAATGATGTGGGCGCTTAAGGAATATGCGGTTCGCCAGGGCATAGAACTGAAGACAGGTGCGGAGGTTGTTGACATCGACCGGCAACAGGCTGAGCCCCTTGTCTGGATCAAAGATAGATTCCGGGAAGAGCTGGTGCCACTCCGTTGCCGGCAACTCTTTGTCTGTACCAATGCGTTTACCAACAACTTACTTCCCGGCTATGACCTGCAGCCCGGCCGGGGCCAGGTACTACTTACCGATCCGATACCTAAGTTGAGGCTAAAGGGTATTTTTCATTTTGATGAAGGCTACTACTACTTCAGGGAGCTGCAGGGCCGTATCCTTTTTGGCGGCGGCCGTAACCTGGATAAGGCCGGGGAGACCACAGACCAGCTGGAACTACACAAGCACATACAGGCACAACTGGACCACTACCTGCAGCAACTGATCCTGCCAGGGCAAAAACCCCGGATTGCCATGCGGTGGTCCGGCATTATGGCTTTTGGTCAGACGAAACAGCCCATCCTGACGCAGGCCGGGGCACAAGTGTTTGCTGCTTTCCGTATGGGAGGTATGGGCGTGGCCTTAGCGGCTCAGGTAGCAGAAGATTTGGTGACAATGGCCTCCGAAATATAAAAATCCGGCCTTTACAAGCCGGATTCTTAAAGGGATAACATTACTGCTGTTTATCTGACCAGGGTAATATTACCTGAATACTGTTCTGCACGTCCGTTGTCATAAGTAACATCAATCTGATACACATATACACCTGTCGGTTGTTCTATATCATTAAAACGACCATCCCAACCCCGGCCATCAATACGGCTCGTCGTAAACATCACCTGGCCCCAACGGTTAAAGATCGTCATCTCAAAATGCTGGACTCCCTGGCTCAGCAACTGGCGGGGATAGAAATAATCATTCTCACCATCTCCATTGGGTGTAAACGCATTCGGAATATCTGTATAGCAATCTTTCTCTACAATCACCTGATCCTCTACAGAGCAATCATTGCGCGTAACAAGCAGGTGATAAGTACCGGGGGTCGTAACCCGGATGCTGCTCGTCGTATCGCCCGTATTCCATAGCCAGCGGGAACCTCCTATTGAAGCATTGATATCATCCCGGAGGGTAACCGGGTTGCCATCCAGGCACAAAGTCGTATCCGGACCCAGGTCTACATGGGGAAGGGTATACACAATCACCGAATCACGCGCAGTAACAGAAGCACAGACCAGGTAATGAGCCGTAACGCTGGTCCAGTACATACCCGCCTCATCGTAGCTATGTGCTGTATTGCCGGCTTGTGTCCAATGTATCCCATCGCCAAAGTCCCAATCCATATCTACGGCAGGTTGCAGGTAATCTACCGTATACTGCACCTCGTCACCCTGACACATCGCATATTTATCCTGCACCAGGTTAATGAAAGGCAGGGAATCTACATAAATCGTACTGTAAAAGGTATCGTAGCAAGGTATCTCATCATTAACAATCAGCCGTATCTGGTGTACACCCGCCTGCGTATACACATGGCTGGGATGTTGCAGAGTCGAGGTAGCTCCGTCTCCAAAGTCCCATTGCCAACCCTGTACACTACCGATAGAAGTATCGGTAAACTGTACCGGCGTCTCATTGCTCTGGCAGATCGAATCTACACTCTGGGTAAAGGCAGCAATCAACGGGTGCATGACATTCACCATCTTGATCACAGAGTCAATACAACCTTCCTCATTCTGCACCGTAAGCCGAAC
>JBEBUO010000152.1:0-6145 GCA_040393285.1 Taibaiella helva
GTAGCTGGCAAAATGTGGTGGATTACTTCAAATCCGGTGAAGTGGTTACCGGTACCATCACGTCCAAAACCAAAGGTGGTCTTATTGTGGATGTAAACGGTCTGGAAACCTTCCTGCCCGGTTCACAAATTGACGTTAAACCGGTAACGGATTACGATCAGTACGTAGGTAAAACCATGGATTTTAAAGTGGTTAAAATTAACGAACAGATCCGTAATGCTGTTGTGTCACACAAGGCGCTTATTGAAAGCGACCTGGAACAACAACGTGGTGAAATCATGTCTAAACTGGAAAAAGGCCAGGTGCTGGAAGGTACCATTAAAAATGTTACCGACTTCGGTGCATTTGTGGACCTTGGTGGCGTAGACGGACTGCTTTATATTACCGATATCAGCTGGGGACGTATCTCTCACCCAAGTGAAGTACTGGGCAACGGTCAGAAACTGAACGTGGTTGTACTGGATTTTGATGATGAGAAAAAACGTATCAGCCTCGGTCTGAAACAACTTACCCCGCATCCTTGGGATAACCTGCCTGCTGAAATTCAGGAAGGTGCCGACATTAAAGGTAAGGTAGTGAATATTGAAGATTATGGTGCATTCCTGGAAGTACTTCCAGGTGTAGAAGGTCTGGTACACGTTTCAGAAATTACCTGGAGCTCTCAGCCTATCAATGCTAAAGAATTCTTCAAAATGGGCGATGAGTACAGTGCTAAAGTAGTAACGCTGGATAAAGAAGAGCGTAAAATGAGCCTGTCTATCAAACAACTTACTGACGATCCCTGGGGCGCTATTGAGGAGAAATTCCCGATTGACAGCCGCCACAAAGGTGTGGTGAAAAACATCACCCCTTACGGTGTATTTGTAGAACTGGAAACCGGCATCGGTGGTATGATCCACATCAGCGACCTGAGCTGGACCAAACGCTACAATCACCCCAGCGAATTTACTAAAGTAGGCGACGAAATCGAAGTATCAATCCTGAGCATCGATAAAGAAAACCGCAAGCTTTCTTTAGGACATAAGCAACTGGAAGATGATCCCTGGAATACTTTTGAAGGTATCTTCCCTATTGGATCTACACATGAAGGAACCGTGATGCGTAAAGATGATAAAGGTGCTGTAGTACAACTGCAATACGGACTGGAAGCATTTGCACCCGCCCGCCACCTGCGTAAGGAAGACGAAACTACTGTAGCAGTAGAAGAAACCCTTCCCTTTGTGATCATCGAGTTCGATCGTAACGATAAGCGTATTATGGTATCACACAGCCGTGTTTGGGAGCAAGTGAAAGCCGACGAAAGAGAAGCTGAACACAAAGCGAACCAGGCTGACATGGAAAATACCAAGAAAGCAGTGAAGAACATTCAATCCAAAGTAGAAAAAGCTACCTTGGGCGATCTGGATGCACTTGCTGACCTGAAAAATAAACTGAAGAACGACGAAGAAGGAAAATAATTTTTCCTGCCCGTAACCTCTTCTTTTCAGCAAAATCCCGCCGCAACCCGGCGGGATTTTTTGCATTAGCCGCTTTTATTTACTTTGCAGCACTTATTGTGAATGCATTTGATCATGCAAACGATTTTTCTTAGTATTTACGATTTCTTTAGTCGGCATAAATCCATATACCGCTTCAGCCTGGTGGCCTTGTTTGTGCTGTGCGCGATAGGTGCCTCCTTTGTTCGTTTTGAGCAGGACATCAATAAGATGATTCCGCACGATCCCGCTATAGAGGCCATGAACGGTGTGCTCAATAAAACCAAAACCGGAGAGCAAATAATATGGACCTTGTCGTTTAAGGATACCAATTACCTTAATCAGGATAGCCTCATTACCCTACAGAAGGCATTAGCAACTCAGCTACAAACGGCAGGCGGGACTGCCATCCGGGAGATTAAGGCGGTGATGGATGAGGGCCGGGAACAACAGCTGGCCGATCTGGCCCTGCAATACCTGCCCCTCCTGCTTACAGCCGCTGATTATGACAAAATTGATCAGCTTATTGATCCGCATCAACTGGCGAAAACCCTGCACCGGCAGCGGCAAATGCTCCTTACCCCTACTGGTATGGTGATGAAACAATGGGTGGCACATGATCCTATCGGTATGGTGCCCCTGGCGTATCAAAAGTTACAAGGGTTACAATTTGATCCCAACTATGAACTGTATGATGGTTATGTATTCAGTAAAGATGGGAAGCGACTGACTTTTTTCATGGAGCTGATCAATGCTTCTTCAGAAACCGGGAAGAACGCCCGCTTGTTTGCGGCAACAGAGCAGTTGCTCGACAGCTGGAACCGGCAACAGCCTCAGCTTGATACCCGTTATTTTGGAGGTCCTGCCGTAGCGGCCGCTAATGCTACCCAAATGAGGCAGGATACTTTGCTGACACTTGGTGTAACCATTATTCTCCTGCTGGCGTTAACTTTTTATGTGTTCAGGCGGAAACGTGCGCCCCTGTTGCTGATGATACCGGTGTTGTTCGGTGGCCTGTTTGGGATGAGTGTAGTGGCCTTATGGCAGGGTTCGGTCGCTATCATCGCGGTGGGTGCAGGTGCTATTATTCTGGGTATCGCCATTGATTTCTCTATCCATTTTCTCAGTCATGCGCGCCACCACAGTAATATGCGCGAAAATGTGCGTGGCCTGGCCCAGCCCCTGACGCTTGGTGCAATTACGACAATCGGCGCGTTCCTTGCCTTGCGCCTGTCCAATGCGCCCTTGCTACAGGACCTGGGTTTGTTTGCTGCCGCCAGCTTAACAGGCGCCTCGCTATTTACCCTGATCTTCTTACCGCACCTGCTGCATTACTTCGATAAAGTGAAAAGGAAGCCGGAGGAAACTACAGGAAATGATACACCCATTACCTTCATCGACCGCATGGCGGCATGGCGGCCGGAAGGCAATAAGTGGTTGCTCGCCTTGGTACTGCTGGCCACGCCCCTCCTTTGGCACTATGCTGGTAAGGTAGGCTTTGAAGGTGATCTGATGAAACTGAATTACCTCTCGCCCGAATTAAAGGCCGCACAGGACGATCTTAACGCGCACAACGCTTACGCCCTCAGCTCGGTATTTGTAGTTGCAGCGGGGAGCAAGGCAGAGACTGCAGCCCGGGAGCTAGAGCAGGTTGGCCCCACCATAGGCCTGCTACAGGAGCAGGGATATGTGCAGCATAGTATTAATCCGGTAGTGTTGCTGCCTTCAGTGGCCGAACAGCAGCAGCGGCTTTTGCGTTGGAAACAATATTGGGAAGGAGATAAGATACAGACAACATGCGCCGCCATCAGGGAGCAGGCCGCACAGGTCGGGTTCAGTCCCGGTGCCTTCGCCGCTTTTGAACATACCCTGAGCCAGGAGTATACCATATACGATACGGTCACTACCGCGCTTTTGCAACAAATGATGCCCGCTAACTTAGGTCAAAGTGACGGGCAACATTATGCTATAGCCACATTAAAGGTGAGCCCCGGAAGCCGGGAGACGGTACTACAGGCTTTTACGCCAAAGACGGAGGTGATCGCTACAGACCGGCAATCAGTGGCCGAACGTTTGCTCGATTTGCTGCAACAGGATTTTAATCGTATCCTATGGATCTCCGGCTCCCTGGTATTCCTGGCCTTGCTTATTGCTTATGGCCGGCTGGAGCTGGCATTAATCTCTTTTCTGCCCATGGCACTTACCTGGGTGTGGATACTGGGGTTTATGGGCATTTTTGGCTTGAAATTTAACGTAGTGAACATCATCATTTCTACCCTGATCTTTGGCCTGGGCGATGATTACAGCATCTTTATGATGGACAGCCTGATGAGCAAATACCGGAAAGGCAAGGATAACCTCAACTCATCCCGGTCGGCGGTATACTTATCTGTCATTACTACCATTATCGGTTTGGGCACCCTGATATTGGCGCAGCATCCGGCGCTGAAATCCATTGCCCTGATTGCCATTATTGGTCTGACCTGCGTGGTCTTTGTGTCGCAGGTTGTGCAACCTTTTTTATTTAATTTCCTGATTCAAAACCGTGCGGACAAGGGATTTATGCCGTTTACACTGTGGAGCCTGGTAAAGTCAGCCTTTTCTTTTTTGTATTTCTTTGCAGGCTGCCTGTTGGTCACTATTTGCGGCTTTATGCTGATCGGTTTACGACCACTAGGTAAAGCCAGGAGTAAACGTCTCTTCCACCTGATACTCAGCAAATATACCGGAAGTGTGATGTATGTGATGGCTAATGTAACCAAAAGGGTTATAAATGCTCCGGCAGAAAGGTTTGACCGTCCGGCGGTGTACATTGCCAACCACTCCTCATTTTTGGACATTCTCCTGACTACCATGTTGCATCCTAAATTGGTTTTGCTCACCAATAAATGGGTCTGGCGTTCGCCTGTGTTTGGAAAAATCGTTCGCATGGCGGAGTATTATCCTGTAGCTGATGGCGCGGAAGATAGTATTGAACCCCTGCGCGATCTGGTGCGCCGGGGTTACGGCATCGTGGTATTTCCAGAAGGAACGCGCTCCTACGATGATACCATTCATCGCTTCCATAAAGGGGCATTTTATATTGCCGAGCAGTTGAAGCTGGATGTAGTGCCTGTCGTAATGCATGGAGTGAGCTACACCATGGAAAAGGGCGATTGGCTGCTTAAAGATGGCACGACGACGGTAAAGCTAATGAATCCGATTAAATGGGATGATGCCAGGTTTGGACGCAGTTACAGTGAACGAACCCGGTCAATCGCTCGTTGGTTTCGCCAGCAGTTTCAGACAGAAAAGGAAGCCAACGAAACACCTAAATATTTCCGGGAGCAGATTGTAAAAAGCCATATTTACAAAGGGCCGGTACTGGAATGGTATTGCCGGGTAAAGACTGCTTTGGAAAATAACTATGAACACTTCCATCCTCTGCTACCGAGGGAAGGTCTGTTTTATGATCTTGGTTGTGGTTACGGCTTCATGACCTATATGTTACACTGGTCGGCTCAGGGCCGGCGGTTTGTAGGCGTAGATTACGATGAGGAGAAAATAGAAACGGCACAGCATCATTACCTCAGGGAAAAAACCCGGAAGCTGCACCTCCGGCAACGTAAAAAGGGTTTGCATCCAGGCGGGGATGCGCTGCCCTTAATTCATTTCGAACAGGCAGATCTTAGTCAATATGTGCTGAAGCCCTGCCAGGGCATTATCATCAGTGACGTACTGCATTATTTGCTTCCGGAGCAGCAACGAGCTTTGCTCGACAGGTGTTATGAGGCATTGTTGCCCGGTGGCACCCTTATCATTAAAGACGGGATGGTGGAATTGAAAGCGCGGCACAAAGGTACCAGGCGCACAGAACTCTTCTCCACCAGGATACTGAAATTCAACAAGACACAAAATGAATTACACTTCCTCAGCCAATCGTTCCTGAAGGGCTGGGCAGCTGAGAAGAATATGAATGCCGAGGTTTTGGACTACGCCAGACATACCAGCAACCTGATTTTTGTACTCAGGAAGCCGGAAGTATAAGCCTGATTAATGAGTTGGACGCTTAAGCAGCCATTTTTCTACAGGCTTCGGCGCAGGAGCGGCAGGCCCGGGCACAGTCCTGGCAATGCGTTGCGTCGTGCTGGGCACATACGGTGGCACAGTCATCACATATTTGTGCACAAAGCGCGCATATCTGCTTTACATAAGCCTCATGCCGCTGACCTTCCGTTTTTGCCATAAATGAAGCTGCTGTGCGGCAAATTTCTGCACAAAACCGATCCAGGTGAATGCAATCTGCCATGGATTGTACATGTGCTTCCTGCAGGCAGGAGGTGGCACAGTGGTCGCAGGCGTCTGCACATTGATAGCAAGCTGAGATGCAGGCGCTGTATTTTTCGTGTGTCATAACCAATCGGATTTTGTTAGAACAACACTTTATCCCGGATATTGTTCAGGTAGAAGTCGGTGGTTAGCTTTCGGGTCACCGATAAATTTTTCGCATTTTCACAATATTTTATACCTTGGTCAGTTATTATAAATTAACTGAACCCTCACCCTATGCGATCATGGTTATTCATACTGTGTGCTTTATTTGTCTTTCACACGCCCACGCAAGCTCAGTATAGTGCCTATACCATTCAAGGTACTGTGGTCGACACCACCAATTTTCTGGCCACACAGTA
>JBEBUO010000153.1:0-6116 GCA_040393285.1 Taibaiella helva
AGGGCTGCGGAGTGCTCTTCTTTAAACTCCGACATGTCGAAGCGGATCATGGCCTTTTCGTCGTTGAAGAGGAGTTCGGCTATCGACTTGGCCAGTTCGGTCTTGCCGGTACCGGTGGGACCTAGCAAGAAGAAAGAGCCAATAGGCTGGCCCGGCTTGTTAATGCCGCTTCTGCTTTCAATGATGGCTTCGCTTATAGATTTCAAGGCATGCTCCTGGCCCACCATCCTCCTTTTGAGGTAGGTCTCCATATGAATCAGCTTTTCTTTTTCCTGGGTTTGTATCTTGCCAATAGGGATTTTGGTCTTGGCTGCTACCATCGCTGCCACGTCCATAGCAGATACTGCGGTTTTTTCTTCCTGAGCTATTTGTTTCAATTGGCGCAGCATCTGATCCAGGTAAGTATTCATTTCAGATGCGGAAGCTATCTTCGCTACTTCGGTTTCATCCGTCAGCGCACCGATCAGTACGGGGCTCAGTTTTTGTTCCAATGTGCGGTGAAACCAGAATAGTTCGGACAGCAGTTCGGCTTCTTCCTCGTGTGCTGTATCGTTTATTGCCGCCAGTTCCGCCGTTGCTTTTTCCAGTTCCTTAGCAGAAGTTTCGGCAGCCAGCCTGATGGCGGCCAGCGTCTGATCCAGCAAGTCTAAAGCTGCATCCGGAAGCCGTTTGTCTTTAATGTATCGCTTGGCCAGGCGGACACATTCGGGGATGGCTTCTTTATCTACTGTAAGTTGGTGGTGCGCTTCGTACCTCGGGCTGAGGAGTGCCACCATTTTTTCTGCCGACTTGATGTCGGGCTCCGTGACTTGCAGCAATTCAAACCTCCGGTTAAAAGCCTGTTCCGGTTCTATGATTTTGCGGTACTCGTCCATGGTTGTGGCACCGATCACAGTAATTTCACCACGGGCCAGCTCCGGCTTGAGCAAATTACCCACACCGCTCCCCATGGGCCCCTTGGCATCCAGCATCACGTGCATCTCATCGACAAAAAGTATGGCTTTGTCAAATTGCTTTAGTTCCCCGATTATCTTTTTCACACGGTCCTCTACTTCTCCTTTATAAGAAGCACCCGCCATGAGCGCCCCCAGGTCCAGCTCAAACAGTATGGCGGATAAGAGGTGTTCGGGTACCTCTTCCTGTATAATTGCCTGGGCAAAACCGTCGATAAGTGCCGATTTGCCGACACCGGGCTCACCTGCAATAATAACATTAGGTTTACTCCTGCGTCCCAGGATTTCGATCATCTGCCTGGTTTCCCGGTCGCGGCCTATAATCGGATCCAGCTTTTCCAGCCTGGCCTGTTGTGTCTTGTCAATACAATATTTAGAGATCACATCTAAATGGGGTCTGCCGTTTGCTGCGGCAGTTTCATTCAGCGGATCAATCGAATCAGTACCGGTAGCCGATGAGATATGAAACAAGTGCATGAAATCTGCTTCCCGTAAGGGAAAAGATTTAAGCTGTCCCACGGAAAAGGCAATGCCCGGCTTTACCATAGCGGCAAGCAGGCAGAGGGCAGTAACTTCGTCAAAACCGAATTTAAGCCGCACGTCATCCGCAACTTCCATGATGGTATTGATTACTTCATCCGCTGCTGGCGCATCGGGTAGGGAAGAGGTTTTGGGATAGTCTTCAATCCGTATCTCCGCCCATTCCCGCAAGTAAGCGATATCCTTTCCGGCAGCCTCAATAAATCCTTCCAGGCCAGATTCCTTATGTAACAAAGCACGTAATAAATGAGAAGCGCCAAACTGTTCATTGTAATTTTCCCTGGCAAAGGCTTTTGCGATATGGAATACGGCTTTGGTAGATTCGTTCAGGTAAATAGTTTCAACAGGCATTAGTGTATAGTTTGTAGCGCAAACGAAACGCAATATGATAACAGGGATTCCGAAGTAAAAATATATAATTCTACCGAAGCAATACCCGATTCAGCGATTTAGCACTAAGATTATTTATACTTTTCTCAAAGTATATCTATTTTTCAACGAGAAAATATAAAATTATTTTAAAGAAAAGTTATTTATTCCTTAATGATCGCCGGACACCCGGGCTAAGCCTATATTTGCTTGACGTGACAGCTCTTGTCCCCGCTTTTTTACGGTTCCAGAGCTGGGGAAAATCGTAATATTGTGTGCACATAGCGGCTGGTAAGCTTTTGGTTAAAAATGAAAGTTATTGAAAATAATATAGTTAATATTTTATGCAAGCGTTAAACAGGAAAGAAGTAACTTCTAAAGCCCTCAATTTCTGGCTTCAGTTTGGTATCCTGGTATTCAGTATGTTATTTATTGTTTATTTTTTTGTGTGGGCCTCTGTACAGGAAGATCGTAAGTATGTACGTATGCTTCAGGAATACAAGCAAATTGAAAACAATCAGATATTGCTGCGATACAAAGTCGACTCATTGTTCTGGTATGTGGGGCGTTTGGCTCCGCATCGTACTTCCGACGAGAAGTTTTTGGTAGCCAATATCCGGGACCAGAAGCAGGAGGTAAGGGTACTGGCTACAAGAGATAGTGCTACGCACTTTGCCGGATACAGAAAAATAACGGATAAGCTCGACGGGCAGCTGGCCCTGAGGGACACGATTATCCTGCTGGAGAAAAGAAACGATGACCTGAAGCGGGAATTTGATGAATGCTTTTCCAAAAATCAGCGACTGCGTAGAACCCTCAATCAAATGCGCCAATAATTTTATTTCAGATCCTTATGAAAGAAGCTATCAACCTGACCACAAGTGAAAAGCGCCAGTATTTCGGATACCTGCTTTTGTTGTTCGCAATCATCTCCCTGCTTTTGGGCTGGCTATTGTTTGCAGGGGTGCGCAATCCCTTTAAAATGCTCAATAAGACGGACATGGCCTTCCTGCAGCAAAAGCAGATTTTTGAAAAGAAACAGGACAAGGCGCTTGTGCTGTACGATTCAACGGTGTCTAAGATAGACATGTACAGGAACAGCCCAAGCAATGTATTGGAGGCAGATATCAAAGCAGATATTCGTGTCATCAACGAATTGTATGATACCAGCGCGCATAGCGATTCACGCAACATTTGCTTTCAGCAAATGGGCGCCTTTCTGGAAATGTACCTTACCGATGCCATGAACCTGCACAAAACCCTGGCCAATACGGGGCTTTTTCAGAAGCAACTGGCCGACTGTAGGATGGGACTGGACAAGAGTGGTGATCAGATAAGGGCAGCAGTGCCGACCAGCCGCTAATCCGGTAAAGGTGTATGGGCCTATGTAGCCGCACCCTGCGTTTCCATACTGTGCGCCCACAAAATCGACTGTTTGCATTTATTTTATTTACAACACAAACTATTAAAGGCAAAATCCTATGATGTTGAGTAGGAATACATGGAGGATCTTAGGGGGGGCTATATTAGTGGCTTCCCTGGCCCTGTTTTTAGTACTCGGGCTCAGAAGTCTCCTGCCCAGAAATACCCTGCTGCATGCTAAAGTGACGCCCAGGGTAATTCAGATGAACGACAGTATCCATTTTTATGACTCCACGCATTTTGCCACTTCCTATAAATGGCTGTTGGGTGACGGCAGTTTCACTACCGGCCAGAGTGGTTATCATCAGTATGATAAGCCAGGCAATTACGTGGTGACGCTTATAGTCAACAATGAATTCAGGGATTCCTTTTTTATACGCGTGGAGGGAACGGGCTACACGTACACGCAACAGGATTCCGTATTTAAAATCGTAGGTCCGCCAGCAGCTATGCAGGGAGAAAATGTAATGTTTCGCGTGGATGGGTATGGGTCTGATGAATTTGTTTGGGATTTCGGCGATCATTCCTCCAGGCTTACGACATCCTTAAGCGTGGCGCAGCATGTATATAAACGTTCGGGCGTATACCAGGTGCTTTTGTTTTCGAGAAACAATAACGAACCTTACAAACACAAAATTGTTATTTCACCTGAATATGAAATAGTGGATACATCGGGTATGACAATTTCTGCAGCAGTCAATGACGGTGCCGCTGCCGGGAATGATTTTCAGGCACGCTTACAGGCTATAGTTGAAGCCGGTAGCATCGGTGCTCATTACAGCTATTTACTAAAAAAATATGCCTGCGGTAATGCCAATATGCCCGTGATAATTAACGGGAGTAAGACACAACCGTTTTATTTATACTGCCAGAACCTGATTTTTAACAGCGACCGCGTGATTCAAAGTGTAGAACTGACATACGACAGCAAACAGAAGTGTGTGGTGACTGCTAAGATTACCCAGACAAATTGAGCCCTGGCAGCTCCTGATCTAATGACCTATTGTTTATTCGACTGTATTATATGAACCTGAGAAAGATTATAAGTTGTCTGATAGTGCTGGTGCCGGTAACGGTATATAGCCAACTGGGCGGTATCCTGGCCAAGAAGATGGATAAAGCTTTATTAATGAATGCGCCCTCTGTTGGTGCGTATACATTGCAAGATCCACAATATCGGTTTACGCTTCGCCTCAAAGACGGTTATCCTGATGAACGGGCGGCCTGGATTGTATACTCCGACAGGGCTAATAACATTACCTATCCCAATCCCGGCAACGAAAATCAGCCCTTTTCAGCACTGGACTTCATGCAGGCCTGCTTTGTGATAGGAGAAAAGGGAGATTATCTGGAACTGGTCGACTATGTGCCCGGGGTAAACATGAGCAAGACCAAAAAAATAGTTGATAATCCCAACTACCGGGGATGGGTGCATAAAAGTAACCTGCTGCTGTGGAACAGGGCATTGAAAGACCGCGCTACCAACTACTTTATTAAGGCCATTACCGCTTTCGGTACGGAAAGGATATTCGATATACTACCACAGCATGTGCAGGGCGACTCGCTACTCATGTTCACAAGCCCTTTTCTCAGCCAGTCCGACGGAAAGTGTGGCATGGAAAATATTTTTTATGTTTATAAGGAGTCGGTAACCGGTAATGAATACCTGGTGGGACCCGACCCTAATTTTCTCCCGGAGAACGCAGCAAAATCCGGCGTGGGCTGGATCTCCAAAGACCTGGTAAGGGTATGGGGTACACAGGGTTTCATCTCGCTTCATGCAGATATGGAAGGACATGTCCCTTTTTTCCGGACGGAACCTAAGGTGAAAGACGGCCAACTGGCGGGCGATCCTGTGCTGGTCGTGCAATCACCCGATAAGACGCCTAAATCGGAACTGGAAAGGCTGTATCCGATCCTGAAATACAAAACTACAAACGACGGTTTAGCTGTAGTGTCTACTTCTTTTCTTGCCGATGTACTGGATAAAATGAACAACAAGATATACAATATCTCCAGTGAGTATGTCAGCAATGAAGATATTCAGACTTTTAGTTCAAAGAGTTCGATACTCAATATCATTATCGTTGCTGCCGGGGGTGGGAAGAACCTGCAGTATTTTAATAACCTGCAGGGCATACTGGAAAGTGCAGGCTGGCTCAATACCGCCCATAGAAACTTCAATCAGGTAAACGTGGGAGCAGTCGTGTACAGAGACTATGGTCCTAATTGCCAATATGCAGTAACGCCTTTAGGGCCTGATCTGGACGAAGTAAGTGCTTTTCTTTCGGACCAGGCCAAGATCATAGCGGACGGGTGTGATAATGGCAATTATTACCAGGCCGTTTTTGGCGGGGTGGCCGAGGCAGCGAGAATGATGACTAGCCGCAAGGACGAGTCGAATATTATATTGCTCTACGGATCCGGTACGGATGAACAGGGAAACATAGGGCAGGCGATACAAGGACTAATCGGCGCCAATGCCCGGCTTTTTGTATTTCAAACCCATAACATACCGGGCGAAGTGGCGTATCGAAAATTTGTGGAAGATGCTAAAGACATGATCTCCATGAGTGCACAAAGCATTTCCGAACTCAAGAAGCGCCTGATCGTAAACAGTACTTATCCCAATGTGTTTTCAACTTCTGTAGGATATACCACCGGGGCCGACACTACAGGTCGGGTCACTTTTTTGGACTATCCGGCCAAAGCCATCACGCAAGGGTATATTTTATTTCCGAATGATGCCGAAAACATGCCGCATCGATACCTTACCGACTACCTGGACTCGCTTATCGCTACCATTGCCCTGGACAACAGGACAATCGATAA
>JBEBUO010000154.1:0-5941 GCA_040393285.1 Taibaiella helva
GTACCTCCTGCCGTGCTGTGGTCGCCCGCAAGGATAATGGGGAATAAGCCCGATTTAAGTGTATCCTGTACCGCGTGGGCCACCCTTTCATACATGGTATAAATGCCTCTGATACGCTTGGCATAGGGTGATTCCACGGGTTCGTACAGTAAACGGTTTTCGTCCGGTATCACCTCGGTAGGTATGTTGACAAAAAGGCTACTCATGATATCCAAAGCAGCAATTTTTATGGCATCAACACCTAAGCTGGCGCCCCTGGTACCTGCCCCGATTTCAGACCTTACTTCTATGATTTTGATGTTACGCATAGGTGCCAAAAGTACGAAAAGCAAGCCGTACCAGAAAATCTGGTTTCCCGGAGCAGAAGCTGCCAGGCCGGGCGAGAAACGGGAAAACAGGCCCTTACCTGCTTATTCCATACTCTCGTCGATCCACTGCTTCAGCAGGTCGGCATTTACTTCATTGGGTATAAACTTGCGGTGTCCCTTACCCTGATTCAGCAGCAGGGTCCCGGGCAGGGTGCCCGTCCACTCGGGAGCAATGCGGGGAATGTATTCGTTGGGATTGGATTCGTTAAACCAGATTACTTCCGGTTTTAATTTCTTCTTCTCTACCCAGGATGTGAGCTGGGCAGGATACTGTTCTTTAAAGTCAAAACTCAATAGGATTACCTTAACCGGCTTGCCATTGTACAGATCGGTAATCACATCAAAAGCAGGCAATTCTTTAACGCAGGGTACGCACCAGGTAGCCCAGAAATTGATGACGTATACCGTATCCTTATTGGCCACCCGATCGAGGAGCTCTGTAGAAGAATAAGAAGGGATACTTTTCTGCCCGAAAGCGCCCGGGTAACTACAAAGGCTTAGGAAGACCAAAAGGAGGAGTACTTGCTTCATCGGCCAAAATTAAGATTCAGGTCTTTAAAGTTTTTATAAATTCGTGGCTACCTGCTTGGTATACAGGTATATCCCCCATGAGCAGGCAAACGATGATGTCTAAACCTTACCGTTGCTGTTTCAGTTTTCGGTTCAGGTGCTCCACCAGCTTGGAAGAGCGGTAGCCAAAGTCGGCCCCGAAGCTGTTAATCACCATACCTTTTACCTGATGTGCCGCAGAAGAGATAGCAAATACAATACTTTCATCAGCCGGGTCGGTCATTCCCTCAAAACGGTAAATCTCATCAATCACGAATTCATCAGGCGACAGTTCCAGGGAGTTATCCCGGCACAACAAACATTCGCCGTCTTCCGGGATCAGAAAATCTGTGGTATAGCCCCGTGCCTGCAGGTCATTTACCGCTTCGCTAAGGGTCTCGTAATTCCTTACTTGCTGTGCCATATGCCTAAAATAGTTGAAAGCCTAAATATACGGATTTTTCTGCTTACAGGCTTCCAAAAGTAACCAGATGGAGAAAGAAACAAGAGAAAGGAAATTAAATTATTATATTTTCAGAAAATATTGAAAATACGATAAATAGTATTATCTTTGAAGTAGAAAAGGAAATAAGCAACATGGACTTACAAGCATCTAAGCAAAAATTTATAGACACCTGGGGCGCACTGGGCAGTGAATGGGGCATCAACAAATCTGTAGCCCAGGTACAGGCGGTACTGCTGGTGGCTACCGATCCGCTTTCTACGGATGATATTATGGCTGCGCTCACCATTTCCCGGGGTAATGCCAATATGAGTCTGCGGCAATTGATGGACTATGGCATTGTTTATAAAAAAGTGCTTGCCGGCGAGCGCAAGGAATATTTTGTGGCAGAAAAAGACATCTGGAAGTGGGCCATTAAGATTGCTATGATGCGCAAACAAAAGGAAATAGACCCCGTAGTACAGGTATTGCACGAACTGAAAGCGGAAACGCAAAAAGACAAGAGTGAAGAAGGCCGGGAATTTAACCATATGGTAAGTGACATCCAGGCTTTTACCGGGCAACTGAGCACATTAGCAGATAAGATTTTTAGTTCCAATCGTGGCGAATTGTTGCTCAAGCTATTGAAAGTTATTATGTAATCGGGCTGCACCTGCACCCGCTCATACCCCCGCAAGATGAATTACAATATCCTTGCTTATAGCATCTATGCTGGTATCACCATCTACATCATCTATTATGTGGGTAAGCTGTTTCATGCCAATGGCAGGGTATTTATCCTACGGCTGTTTCACCAGCAGGTATCTATTACAGACACGACCAATAATCTCCTGCTGCTCGCCTATTACCTCTTTAATATCGGCTATGCCATTATACAGTTCAGCTACTGGGAAACGGTTACCGATATGGCTGTGCTACTGGCCTCTGTGGCGCAAAAAACGGGCTTACTGATCGCTATACTGGCCCTTACCCACTACTTTAACCTGGCATTGATATACGTATTGTCCAAGAAAGTAAAGCATCATTCATTAACCCCATAAAACAATATAGTCATGAAAGATCTCATTGTGCTTGCCTACAGCATTTACCTGCCCCTGGTCCTTATCCTTACGTTCTATGTGGCCAACAGCCTGTTTAAAAACAGTATCGTGTATATGAACGATATTTTTAACGGCCGGGAAGATATAGCCCGGGCCACCAATACCCTGTTTAAGATCGGGTTTTACCTCATGAACCTCGGTTTTGCACTCTTCATTTTGAAAATAAGTGATCTGATTACGACGGCACAGGCCACAATTGAAGTGCTCAGCCTGAAAGTAGGAGGTTTCAGCATCTACCTCGGCATCATGCTTTTTTTAAACATGTACCTGTTCTTCCGGGGCAAGCGCGTAGCCAAGCAAAAACGTGCGGAAGCCTTACTATGGAAGGAAGCACAGCAACAAACAAAAACACCATAACATGAACAGGAAAATTGTCTTGGCAGGCGGAACCGGCTTTATTGGCCGGTTCCTGCAGCAAAAATTTAAAGCCGAAGGCTTCGATGTTTTGATCATTTCCCGCGGACCAGACGGTATCAATTGGCAGGAGGAGAAGGCAGTCATCGAAGCCCTGAATGGCGCTGCTTGCGTCATTAACCTGGCCGGAAAGTCGGTAGACTGCCGCTATAACAAGCGCAACAAAGAACTCATTATGCGGTCACGGGTAGATACCACGCGGCAACTTCAGTCCTGTGTAGAAAAGTGTACACTAGCCCCCTTGCTTTGGATTAATGCCAGTAGTGCCACCATCTATCGCCATGCAACAGACCGGCCTATGGATGAAGTACATGGGGAAATCGGCAACGGTTTTTCGGTATCGGTAGCCAGGGCCTGGGAAAAGGCCTTCTTTGAGCGTCCTGTGGCGGGCACAAGAAAAGCGGCACTTCGGATATCTATTGTTCTTGGCAAGGATGGCGGTGTATTGTTGCCCTACAAGCGCCTGGTGCAATATGGCCTGGGCGGTACCCAGGGTCATGGCCGGCAAATGTTTAGCTGGATCCATATTGAAGATGTATACCGCATCATCCGTTTTCTCATGGCCCATGAAGACATGAAGGGTGTGTACAACTGCACAGCACCCTACCCTGTTTCCAACCAGGTACTGATGCAGACTTTGCGGGGCGTATTAAAGCCCTGGTTATATCTTCCTGCGCCGCGCGCATTGTTGGAAATGGGTGCCTTGCTTATTGGCACGGAAACCGAATTGATACTTAAAAGCCGATGGGTATTCCCTCAGCGCCTCCTGGATCACGGTTTCACCTTTCAATACCCTCATCTGGAAACGGCTTTGAAAGACTTGTTATAGTATATTGGGGCCTAGCTGCTTTGTCAGTCAACAGGCCCTGCCCGTTTTAGTATGTCCAGTACCGTTTGCAAGGCATCTTCTTGTGTAGCGATATCCGGAACCACGCCATGCCCATCTATACGATACCCATCAGAGGCATAATAAGCGGCCGTGGGTAGGATCAATTTGAAGCCCCCATCCAGGTCGAAAATTTCACCATTCAGCATGGCCCCGGCTGTTTGCTCCCCTACTATAATCGCCCTTTTCTGCTTCTTGAGTGCATATACTATAGGTTCGCAGGTACTGGCCGTATACTTGTTGGTAAGTAGGTACAATGTTCCAGTATATACGGATGGCTTGGGGATAATTTTCAGACATAAACCTTCCGTGCGATGTATACCCTCAATAATAAGATCGAAGTTGGCCTCAGTAAAATGAGGAAAATTCCTGTACGCAGCTACGGCTGGTGCCTGCTGGTGCTGGCGAAACCATTTTTGTGTAAGAAAAACGCCGCCATACAAGGTGTCTGAAACGATGCTTGTGGCAAAGGCCATGCCGGCAGCCACACTCCCTCCCGGGTTGCTTCTTAAATCAACAATCAGGTGTTTATAGCCCTTACGTATAATGGTGTCAAATACCTGGTCCATTTCCTGAGCTGTCCCCCCAAAGGATGTGATCTTAAGATAGGCTGTTTCCGCCGACTTTTCTTCGAGAAATACATATCTGTCCGCCGAATAAGAAGATTCATTGGCGTCGCCTTCCGGAGGAAGTTTCATGAATGCGTAATGGGAAAAAGGTAGTTTACCCGCATGATAGAAAAAAGCAAAGCTCATCTCCAGGTCATCTTGCAATCTGGGCGTTACCTGCTGCATCTGTTTTACAAAATGTGTCCATTGCTTTGATGTCAATACTCCCGGGTCATAAATTTTCTCCTGGGTCAAAGCCTTGATTTGCTGAAAAAGCCGGGCATAATCTTCCATAGGCCTGCGGGGCAGGTCGCGGGATCCTCTTATTGTTCCAAGTTGTCCGCGGCTTTTGTTCCTGATGGTGGCTTGTAGCTTCTCGTTAACGATATACCCTTCGAGATTGTAATTTCCCATAGGAGTAACGAGGATGCCTGCGAGATGAAGGGTGTCCTTGCTGCCGGAGAAAATTCCTTCTTCTATACGTAGCAAGCTACCGCCTTTGAGTGCTTTGGTGAATGTCCTGCCGAGCAGGGAGGTCCAGCCGCCTAGTATGTCCTTGTCGGCATCCTTTCGTGTATAGGCAGTAAAGGTGTTACCATTTGTCTTTAATTTTATCGTGGTGCGCGTCAGACCAATGTCCTTATGATCCAGTTCAATATACCACTGGCCTTCGGGCATTTTAAGTTCAGATTGCTGTGCCACGCAAGCGCTGTTCATCATCAGGAGCAGCATGATAGGGGTTAGATAAGTTCGGTGCAACTGGCGGAGGTACAGGGCCATCTTCTACGTTTTTCTGTTTCCGCAAATATGGCGCTTCGTAGCTGCCGAAGAAAATAAATGTGATGAAAGACAGGCTTTTGTGATGAATGACAAACAAAAGGGACGAATCAGGCTTATTCGATTAGGACACGCAGACGATCTATGTAGCCCCTCGATACCGGAACGACATCCGGAAGACAATCGAACTTTAATTTATATCCCTGGGCGTTTCCCTTTTTATCTTTTACCCGAACCGTATTCACAATATAAGAACGATGACATCTGGTAATGGTGCCGCCACAAATTTGCGCCTCCAGCTTCTTCAGCGAGATGCGGACCAGGCGGGTTTGTATTTTGCCCTCATGCAGGTAACATAGGGTCGAATAGTTGCCTTCCGATCTTGCATAAAAAAAATCGGGGCAGGCCAGGTCTATACATTCACCAGCGTCGGGGTTGATCAGCAAATGATGTTCTGCCTGCATGTTTGGCTCCTGGCTACCGGCATCCACAGGTGCCTGTCTGTAGGGCATCCATATGTAGCGACCCATGAGGTAAATAATGCCTACCGGAATACCCAATGCAAAGGTAAATAGGCCCATATATGCCAGCGTCTGAAGCTGAAAAGGGGTATGGTTAATGAAGTATATGCTGTACACATAATTTAGAAGCGCGCATACAACCAATAGGATCACGAGTTTTAAGCATTCCTTGCTCCAGCTCCAGCGTTTCAGCAAGCGACCGGCAGCCATATCACCCAAAAAGAAAATAACAAAGGTATGGGCAGCATAGGGCAG
>JBEBUO010000155.1:0-5886 GCA_040393285.1 Taibaiella helva
TTTACCAGGCTATACACAGACCTGCTGTGTAGGTACCTCATCACATGAAAGAAAACAAAAGAAAACCATCTGAAAAACAACTAAGAAAACAAATAGTTATATGCCATTAGACATCATACAGGTAAGCAAAAAGGAAACCTATTCCCTATGCACCCTGCAATCCACTTATACGCCTCCTGCTACCCACACAATTACTTATCAAAAGAAGCAGGCACCTTCCAGCAGCACCTCTTTTTCAATACGGAACAGGCTTATTCTGGCCGGCACTTTCCTGCTGATGCTGGGCGCTGTTTTACTCTTATTTAAACTCCAACCTCATTTTGAACAGGTGCACCTGAACAGGATGAGTACGACCTGGGGCGCCACCCTGGTTATGATCTCCATAGCCTTACTCCTTATAAGAATTGGCTTCTTGTTGTATATGCTCTTGCTATCGCTACGCTATAGGTCAATCGCTTCCGTAAGCGATGAGCAATTGCCCACCTGTACCGTGGTGGTACCGGCTTATAATGAGGGAGAACTGGTGTGGCAAACTTTAATGAGCCTGGCTAACAGTAATTACCCCGCAGAGAAAATACAATTGATTGCTATTGACGACGGGAGCCAGGATGATACCTGGGCATGGATGCAAAAGGCCCGCCAGGTACTGGGAGACCGCCTCTCCATTTATCAGCAACCTGAAAACAAAGGGAAGAGACACGCGCTCTATCGGGGCTTTCGGCTGGCCAAGGGCGATATACTGATCACCGTTGACAGCGATTCCATTGTAGATGAAGATACCTTACGCAACATGGCAAGCCCCTTTGTGGTAAATGAGCAATGCGGGGCCGTGGCTGGAAATGTGCGTGTACTCAACGGGAAAAAGGCAATGATACCCAAGATGCTGAATGTGAGCTTTGCCTTTAGTTTTGAGTTTGTTCGCTCGGCACAGAGCGTGCTGGGTTCTGTATTTTGCACACCGGGCGCGCTGGCTGCCTATCGCAAAGATGCGGTACTGGCCTGCCTGTCTCAATGGCTTCACCAGACCTTTATGGGAAAGCCATCTACTATAGGCGAAGACAGGGCAATGACCAATATGATACTCAAGCAGGGTTACAAAGTTTTGTTTCAGCGCAATGCCCATGTATATACCAATATTCCTGAAACGTACAACAAATTGTATAAGATGTTTGTGCGCTGGGAAAGAAGCAACGTACGCGAGAGCATTGTGATCAGTAAGTTTGCCTTCAGCAATTTCAGGCAGGGCCCTAAGGCGGGTACCAGGTTCCTGCTGCTGAACCAATGGCTCAAGCTGATCCTGTCCTACCCCATGACCTTGATGATGCTGCTTTTTGCCTGTATACAACCCCTTTTATTCCTGTGTTCCGCCATTCTGGGCATTTTTGCCTTTTCCAGCATACAGGCCATCTTCTATTCCAGAAGGTATAAACTGTCAGAATCATTCTGGGCCTACAGCTATGGCATCTTCCGTACCTTTACCCTGTTCTGGATTACCCCCTATGCCATTGCCACCGCAGGCAGAACGGGTTGGCTGACCCGCAGCCTGGCTTTGAAAAAGGGATAAGCCTGAAGCCAGCTCCCCGGACATCCTGCTACCTTCGGTAAAAAAGACAGAATAACGTTACTTTTACAAGGCCGCTTAGGGGTAGCTTTCATCACTACCTCAAGGACATAAGCAGTAGCAGCATGGGCACAGGTTTTAAAACATCTATAAAGGGTAAGATTTTTGCCATTGTACTGGTCAGCCTGGCTGCACTGGTCAGCGCTTACTTTGTCAATAAGTTTGCTTTCGCCGCCATACGCCATTCGGTTGAGGACCTGTCGCATACCAACAAAAAGCTGATTGCTGTCAACAATGTCTTTTTTGAAATAAATGAGTCGGAAAAACTATTTCGCAACCTGGTCACCACAGATGCCGCTATCAGCAACTTTGTACGTCACTCCGAACAGCTACACGCCCTTACAGACACGCTGGGCGTCCTCTGCCTGGCTAATCCCTACCAGACCACGCTTATTGATTCCATAAGCAGCCTGCTGGACAAGCGACAAAAAGTACTCCTGAATTATGTGGACTTCAGGCGCCGGATGAGCACCACCAGCCCCATATTAACGCATGCCCGCACCCTCGATTCTCTTTTCGCTATCGAAAGCTTAGAGGTAGACAGTATCGTCTATTCCAATGAACAGTCTGAAAGCATTACCCATACCGATACGGTTATACTCCTGGAAGAACAAAGAACCAAAGGCTTCTTAAGAAGGCTCTTTAAGCCCAGAACACAAGATTCCATAAGGGTCAACACAGTGGTATTTACGGAAAACAACAGCAAGGTCGACACCATTATCCAGATCAGGCGCAACAGTATCCTGGAGGAAGCGCAAAGGATCATTGAAGAGATCAGCCTGGAACAGGCCAACCGCAGAAAAATGTTCCTGAGCCGGGAAACGGCACTCAATAATTTTGAAAATGCCTTTCATAACCAGATCACTCACCTGCTTGCGGAAATAGAAAAAGATATCACCCACCAGACCAGCCTTACCCATACCCAAGCCGAAAAAAGTATCAGCGCCAGCATCGGCCGCATTCTTATTATCCTGGGTTGTTTTATCTTCTTTTCACTCATCTTCGTAGGGCTGCTGCTCAGCGATATTACCAGAAGCAACAAATACCGTCAATTACTGGAAAAAGCAAGGCTGGATGCGGAGCACCAAAGCCTTTACTGGCAGGGTTTCCTCTCCAACATGAGCCATGAGATCCGAACACCGCTACAGGCCGTTATCGGTTATTCCGAGCAGCTGATGAAACAGCAAAACCCGGACGAGAGCTATATAGAGATTATCCATGGCTCTTCCGCCCATTTGCTGCAGGTTATCAATGAGGTCCTGGATTATAACCGGATCAGCTCCGGCAAGTTTAGCTTTGAGCAGGTACGCTTTAATATGCAGGAGGTGGTTTCCGAAGTCATTTACCTGCTGCAATTACCCGCAGAAAAAAAAGGACTTCTCCTGCTGGCCCATACACAGGATATCCCTGCCGACTGCTTCCTGGAGGGAGATCCGTTCCGGCTCAGGCAGATACTCCTCAACCTCATCGGCAATGCCATCAAATTTACTGAGAAGGGAAAAGTAGTGCTCCACGTGGTGTTCCAGCCTGATGAAGATAATAAGGTAGCCTTCACCTTTACCGTAAGCGATACCGGCCCGGGCATTCCTTTCGAAAAGCAGGAAATGATTTTCAACCGCTTCGAAACCATCCATCTTGCTCCCGGCCGGCAATACCAAGGGAGCGGCCTGGGGCTGAGCATTGCCAAGGCGCTGATAGAAGGCCAGGGTGGCCATATCTCCTTGGTAAGCGAGCCCGGCAAGGGCGCTTGCTTCACGTTTCACATAAGCTATCCTAAGGCAACTGCAGGTGAGCCATACCAGCAGCAACGGTATGCTTTACCACCCCCGGCAGACACCCTGGTATGGCAGGTAGACGATGATCAACTGATCTTACAGCTTTGCAGCAGCATACTGAAGCAATATCATATAGCACATGTATGCTTCCCTTCGGCTACCGCACTGCTTCAGGAAGAAGCCAGCAGGAATCCCTCTATATTCCTGGTAGACATACGGATGTTTGACATGAACGGCTTCCAGCTATATGATGCACTCAGGCGCAAGTTTCCGAAACACATCCCTGTAATTGCCGTAACGGCACAGGCACTCCCCGAAGAGCGCTATGAGATACTGGCTTATGGCTTTAATGACCTGTTGCTTAAACCCTTCCGCGAGGAGGAACTGTACGCTATAATCAGTAAATGGACCAACCGTGGCAGTACAGCCAGGCGGGCGGCACCACTTGCGGGTACAAGCCTGCCGGATCAGGAAACAAAGGCATGGAGCGATGACATCCTGCAAGTTTACATCACGGAAACCGAGCAGGACATCCGGCAGTTACACGCGGCACTGGAAAAACAGGATAAAGCAGCTATCGCCATGATCCTGCACCGCATGGCGGGCCGGACCAAACAGGTAGGCTACCGGGAACTGGGCCGCAAACTCCGCAAGCTGGAGTTACAGGCCAGGGCAGGTACCGGCATCGACCAGGAGGAGGTAAAAGCCCTTATCGAAGCACTCCGCGCCTCGCTGCTTACCGTAAAGCCCTGAGCATTTACTTTCCGGTAATATTATACTTTTCCATCTTGGCATACAGGGTACTGCGGTTAATATTCAGCAGTCTGGCTGCTTTCAGCTTGTTGTAATTAACTTCTTTAAGTATTCTTTCGATCAGTTCCCTTTCACGCTGTTCCTGGGCCAGCTTCAGGTCAGTACCTGTATCTTCCAGGTTGCTTTCCAGGTCCAGCAGCATATCTTCAGGAAGGTGTTCTTCGCTGGCTATGTCGCCCGTAGTCAGCAGCACCAGGCGCTTCACAATATTTCTCAGCTCTCGTATATTACCCGGCCAGTCGTATTTCCTGAATAGTTCCATCGTCTCGGGCGACAGGGTATGTACAGTCCGGTTCAGGGCGCTATTCGATTGTTGGATGAAGTAAGCTACAAACAGAGCCAGGTCTTCGGGACGCTGCCGCAGCGGGGGTACATTAATCCGGAATTCATTCAGCCTGTGGTACAGGTCTTCCCGGAAGCGTCCTTTTTGGGCACTGGCTTTAAGGTCTTCATTCGTCGCTACAATTATCCGGGCATCAAAGTGTACCACCTTGTTGCTGCCTACCGGATAAATCACCTTTTCCTGCAAGGCACGCAACAGCTTTACCTGTACTTCATAATTGAGGTTACTTATTTCGTCCAGCAGCAGGGTGCCGCCTTCCGCCGCTTCAAATTTGCCCGTTTTATTTTGCAGGGCACCGGTAAACGCCCCTTTTACATGGCCGAATAGTTCGCTAAGCGCCAGCTCTGAAGAGAGTGTACCACAATCTACCGCAATAAACGGCTTATCGGCCCGCTTGCTTTGCTGATGAATGCGTCGGGCTATGTATTCCTTTCCCGTACCACTTTCGCCGTATATGATCACCGACATGTCTGTAGGCGCTATAAGGTCAATCTGCTGGTGCATCTTTTGGGCTACCGGGCTTATGCCCGAAACAAAAGCAGGTACCGGCGCCGTTGCCGGGGAGCGACCGCGCTCGTCTTTCGGGCCCATCGCATCACTCACCAGCATCAGCAGCTCATCCTGGTTTACCGGTTTGGTAATATAATTCAGCGCGCCCGATTGCATGGCGCTTACCGCAGTGCGCACATCGTTAAAGCTGGTCATGATAATAGCCGGCACCTGCAGGGTACGCTGATGGGCTACATGCATCACATCCAGCCCTGTGCCGTCGGGCAGGCGATAGTCCAGCAACAGCAGGGCGTAAGGCCGGGTGTCGAGCCTGGCTACTGCATCTTTCACGTTGTGGCACACATCAATGATATAGCCCGTCTTTTTGAGAAACTGCTCTATAATTTTCGTGAAAGTCAGGTCATCATCTACCAGAAGTATTGTCTCCATATTTATCAGATTGCGGCAAGGCTTACCAAAATTAAAAAAGACAGGGACAAATACCAGATTTTTATGCAGCCGGGGGCATAATAACAAAAAGCAGCAGGAAATGCTGCCTGTATGTCTTTAAGGGTCCAGGTCGAGGTTCGATTGTTGTTGGCACAAGGAACATGGCTATTTAGATCTGAATAAAGAACACGCTGTAATGGGCTTGGAAGCCGTGCTATGGATGTTTTACGGCATGACCGCAAGAAGGTGATGCTTCGGGGAAAGCCGCTAGTCACTATTTCGATTGTTACCTCCAGGCACGCGAAAGGATTCGCGCCTAGCGGGGATTGACAAGTCCAGATCCGAAGTCGCAGCATTGCTAACGTCTGTCGCCTTCGACTCCGCTCAGGCTGACA
>JBEBUO010000156.1:0-5875 GCA_040393285.1 Taibaiella helva
CATTATCGGGTTTTTACCCGATATTATCGCATTATCGGGTTTTTACCCGATATTATTACATTATCGGGTTTTTACCCGATAATGATCATGTATGGTGAGGGGTTTGGAAACCAAGAAAAACTACAAACCCTGTAAGCCGGATTCTGTATGCTCTGGAATACCAGGGCATTGCTGCCATTTATCTGGGTATTACATTGCTGCAATACTCTATCTGCCTACCCGCAAGCATCGGACGAGCAGCCCTTAATCGCTTGCCTATTGGGCATTTCATCACGCAAGGCTTGCCCCTGTGCATGTTACCAGTACACAGTGTGCGCTCTTACCGCACATTTTCACCCTTACCCCGAAGGGCGGTTATTTTCTGTGGCGCTATCTGTGATCTTCTTATGAAGATCCCCATCCGTTAGGTGGTGCGTTGCTCTATGCTGTCCGGACTTTCCTCCATTTCTTAACGAAACAGCGGCAGCACGGGCTTGTAGTAGTGCAAAGGTAAGCTATTGACTACATATTTATGATAAAAGGACAAGGCTCAGCAAGCAGTACCGCTTGCTGAGCCTTGTTTACGCTGTTTTTAATTATTGCAGCTGCTGCTTACTTACAGTGCAAAGGCTTCATTAATCAACATGGTTTGCTCCTGCGCGTGTTTACGGGCAAAGCCGGTAGCCGTAGCCGCACTGGCTTGACGGGTAAGGTAGCCAATATTGATATGTTCCAGGTTCATCTTCAGGAAAGAGGCAGCACCCATATTCCTGGGCTCTTCCTGCACCCAAAGCCACTGAGCTCCCTTGTATTTTTCGTAAAGCGCATTAAGCTGCTGTTGGGGTAAGGGGTATATCTGTTCTAAGCGAATGATAGCCACATCTTCCCGCTTGTCATTAATCTGTTTTTCGCTGAGGTCAAAATATACTTTACCACTACACAGCAATACCCGCTTTACCTTGACTGGATCAGTAATGTTGGGGTCATCCAGTACTTCTTTAAATCCACCGGTAGTAAACTCCTGTATAGTAGAGTAAGAACGGGCATGACGGAGATTGGCCTTGGGTGAAAAGTTGATCATGGGTATGCGGAAGGGTAGTGCCAACTGTCTGCGTAAAGCATGAAAGAAGTTGGCTGCAGTAGTGATGTTTGTAATAAACATGTTGTTTTCTGCTGCCTGCTGTAAAAAGCGTTCAAGCCGGGCACTGCTGTGGTCCGGGCCACCACCCTCATAACCATGAGGCAGTAGTAGTACCAAACCGTTTTGGGTAGACCATTTTTGTTCGGCACTGGTAATGTATTGGTCAATCACGATCTGTGCCCCGTTCACAAAGTCTCCATATTGGGCTTCCCATAGCACCAGGTTGTCTGGGTTAGCCATGCCATAACCATATTCAAAACCCAATACCGCGTATTCGCTAAGCAGGGAGTTGTAAATGTAAAAAGTACCCTGCCCGTCTTTGAAATGGGCCAGGCGATTATACTCTTTATTGGTCATTTCATCCATCAATACGGCATGACGGTGAGAAAAAGTGCCTCTTTTAACGTCTTCACCACTCAGGCGTACATCATTGCCGGCGTACAACAAGCTACCATAAGCTAAAAGCTCGCCGGTAGCCCAGTCAACCTTGCCCTCGGTTTCCATGAGCTTAAGTTTATCCTTAAGTAATTTATCAACCTTGCGTAAAGGTTTAAAATCATCAGGATAGTGCATGAGTTTTTGGAAAAGATCTTTTAATTCGCCTTCATCAATCGCTGTTTTCGGAGAGCTGATAAAATCCTCGGCTTTGGCCTTCCTTAGCTGTTGCCATTTCTTCTCCGGTTCCTGATAAGCGTATGGGAAAGGTTTTTGCTTGGCCTCATCAAGCCTGGCTTGTAATTCGTTCCAGAATTTTTGTTCCAGCCCTTTAGCCATTTCCTGGGCTTCCGGCTCGCCATTGTCCAGTAGGTATTTGGTATATACTTCCCGGGGGTTAGGGTGTTTTTCGATTAAGGAATAAAGGCCGGGTTGCGTAAATTTAGGCTCATCCCCTTCATTATGTCCATGCTTGCGGTAGCATACCATATCAATAAAGATATCCTCTTTAAATTCCTGGCGATAGTCAATGGCCAGTATGGCGGCTTTAACCACGGCTTCGGGATCATCGCCATTTACATGCAGTACCGGAGCATGCACCATAGCTGCCAGACTGGTACAGTAATCGGCAGAGCGGGCATCGTCGAAGTCGGTGGTAAATCCAATCTGATTGTTGATCACAAAATGAACCGTACCGCCTATCTCGTAGCCTTTGAGTTTGCTCATTTGCAGCAACTCGTATATCACACCCTGACCGGCAACGGCTGCGTCACCATGGATAAGAATAGGTAGGATTTTGCTGTAATTACTTTCGTAGATGGCATCTCCTTTAGCCCTTGAGAAACCGGCCACAATGGGGTCTACCACTTCCAGATGGGAAGGATTAGGCAGCAACTGTACGTTCACTACTTTTCCCGAAGGGGTAGGTATATCGCTTCTGAAGCCCAGGTGATACTTCACGTCACCGCTTCCCATTGTCATATCTGTAGGCATATTGCCTTCAAATTCAGAAAATATCTGATCATAGGTTTTACGCAGCACATTGGCCAGCACATTCAGCCTGCCCCTATGCGCCATGCCAATAACAACTTCCTTTACCCCTGCATCCGCAGAGGTCGTGATCATGGCATCCAATGCAGGTATCATGCTTTCACCACCTTCCAGGCCAAAACGTTTTTGACCAATGAATTTTGTATTCAGGAATTTCTCAAAAATAACCCCGTAGTTCAGTTTTTCAAGGATGCGTTTTTGTTCCGGGAGCGTAAATTTGCGCAGCATCAGCTCTTCAAACCGGTTTTGTACCCAGAAGTGGGCCTCCATACGGTTCATGTAGGTATATTGGATACCTATATTGCCTGCATAGATTTTAACCAACTTGGCCAGGATATCTTTTAGTTTAGCTTTTCCCAGCCCGATCAAGTCGCCGGCAAAAAAACTGCTTTCCAGGTCAGCCTCGCTTAAGCCAAACTCACTCAATTCTAAATGAGGGTTGCGGTCTTTTCGCGGCCTGATCGGATTGGTAGTCGATATAAGGTGGCCACGCTTGCGGTAGGCCCTGATCAGTTCAAATACACTGAACTCCTTTAATAATGAAGCAGGCGCCGTAAGTTGCGTGCCAAAGGCAATCTTGCCTTCGGGCTGCACGGGGCCGCTTACATTCGCCTGTCCGTTGGTTCCGGGAGGAGCCACGTCGCCTCCTTTACCATAGGCAAAGTCGAACCCTTCAAAGAATTTTTTCAGGTCAGGGTCAACGGTTTCGGGGTCCTTTAAATAGTCGTTGTAAACGGCCTCGATATAAGAGGGGTGGGAATGCGTAACGTACGAAAAATCCTTCATTATGTCCTAGGAATTCGTTTATTTAAAAAGTGAAAAAATCTGAAATAATGCGTGGTTTTAGTTCCAATTTGGCGCTAAATGGCAAAGTTAGGGTAAATAAACACATAAAAAACAAGATAATTATCCCGAATCAGATATATCCATAAGCTTACTTTAAGTATATGTATTTTTGGCCATGCATGCTGATGTCTGTCCGGATTCCGGATGGTGATTTCCGGTTAATGAGTTAATCGTCTTTAGTGCCCGTCAAATTGAAATATTTTGTTACTTTTCACGTTCCTAATTACATCTTCAAAAATTGTACCTAAAACGGAAATATGCTTTTCTCCTGTTTTTTCTGCTCCTGTTCGGTAGTGGTCACTCATCGGCACAGGAGGCAGGGGATAAACCTCCTTTTTATTCCTCGAAGCGGGCCAAATTGCTGTTTCCCGCAGGTGCAGACACGCTACAGATTGATAGTCTGGCGATATTGCCTGGCAGTTTCTCCATCCGCAATGTGCCCGACACGCTGTATCAACTGTATCCGGAAGCAGGTTTCCTGGTTTGGCATAACAAGCCGGGGTACTTTCTGATTCAGGTTCATTATCGGGTGTGGGGCATTTCCTTTTCCTCCAGTATGGCTCATAAGTACCCCGAATTGATAGATTCCAACCTGGCCTTTCCTGCTTTTCGTTTTACAGAGGAAGAGTCGTTTAAAGCCAATCAGCTACAATACAACAACCTGGAATACAGCGGCACCTATGGGCGTAGCCTCAGCCTGGGTAACCAACAAGATGTTTCCCTCAATTCTCAGTTCAACTTGCAGCTGAACGGCTACCTCATGGATAGTATTCAGGTGGAAGCGGCAGTAACAGATAATAATATACCTTTTCAACCTGAAGGCAATACCCAGCAGATCCAGGAATTTGACCAGATATTCATTCGCTTTACTAAAGGGCGTCATCGCCTTACTGCGGGCGATTATAACCTGGATCGGCCTAATAGTTACTTTATTAACTTCAACAAAAGGGTTCAGGGCCTGATGTATCAGATGGATGCCCAGGATCATGCAAAGGTGAAAAATAAGCTGGGCATAAGCGGGTCTATAGCCAAAGGACAGTTTGCCCGAAACCTGTTTCAGGGCATTGAGGGTAACCAGGGGCCTTACAAGCTGACGGGTAACAACGGGGAACAATTCTTCATCGTACTGGCAGGGACAGAAAAGGTATACATAGACGGACAATTACTGGAGCGGGGAGAAGACCGGGATTATATTATTGATTACAATACAGCAGAAGTGAAATTCATGCCCAGGAGGCTGATTACGAAAGATAAGCGGATACAGGTAGAGTTTGAATATCAGGATCGTAATTACTTAAATACACTGGTGTATCTGTACGACGAATTACAGATCGGGGATAAATGGCAGATTAATATGCATGCCTATTCTAACCAGGATGCCCGCAACCAGCCTTTTACGCAATCCTTAAGTGCAGCACAAAAACAATTTCTGGCGGGTGTTGGTGATGATATTGACCAGGCGTTTTTTAACAGCGTCCATGAAGACACATTTGCTGCTAACAAAATTCTTTATAAGATAGTAGACACCCTGGTAGGCAGTGTCCTGTATGATTCCGTATTTGTGTATAGTACAAGCCCGGATAGCGCCCGTTTTCAGGTGAGTTTTTCTTACGTAGGCGAGGGGATGGGCGATTATATCATAGCAGGTACCAATACCAACGGGCGATCATATAGCTGGGTAGCACCCATTGATGGGATGCAGCAGGGAAATTATGCGCCCCTTGCGCTCCTGATAACGCCTAAAATGCACCAACTATTCAGTCTGGGTACGATTTATCGCATAGATAGTTTTAAAAAAATAGACCTGGCACTCAGTGCCAGTAATTACGCCCCTAACCTTTTTTCAGACCGGGATAAAGATAAACATTGGGGTGGCGCGGGAAAGATGAGTTACGAAGAACAACGGTTTTTAGGCAATAAGGACAGCTCCGGAATTCCTTTGTTCACCTGGTCCAATAAGCTTTCCTATGAGTATGTGCAAAGTCGTTTCAGAGCCATAGCACCATTTCGGGATGTGGAGTTTGCAAGGGACTGGAACCTGGCCCCCGATGAGGCGGCAGCCGATGAACAGTTGGCCACCATCATGACCGGGCTCCAATATAAAAAGAACACGCAATTACAATACCAGCTTTCCTGGTATTTGCGCGGGACCCTGTACCGGGCTAATCACCACAAGGTAAGTTTCGCGTACGATGACGGCACCTATCGGGCTGCCGGTATGCTGAGTTATATGAGTTCCAAAAAAATGGATATGCAAACGGCTTACCTGCGCCCCAACCTTTTTGTCGAACGAAAATTCCGGAGATTGGGCGGTGTCAGCCTGGGTACTCGCTTTGAATCGGAAAAAAACAGCATATGGCATCAACCTGCTGATACCCTCTCGGCCGCTTCATTTGCCTTTAGAGTGCTGAGCTTTTACCTTCA
>JBEBUO010000157.1:0-5869 GCA_040393285.1 Taibaiella helva
AGTATAGCCGCATGTACCTTCCCGTTTGTATCACATGGGCTGCATAGGAATATTTGGGGGCAACCGGCGGTTATTGCGGGAATGGCAAGCATAAGCACGGTTGAAAATAAAGGGGCGGTACCACCCGGAATATACAAGCCAACCCGGTCTATAGCCACACTTTTTCGCCAGCAGCGTACGCCAGACAGGGTATTTACCGGCACTTCTGCCTGAAGCTGTGTTTCGTGAAACTTTCGGATGTTTTGTGCCGCAATAGCGATTGCGGCTTTTAGTTCGGATGATACATGTTGTTCTGCTTCGTTAAACTCTTCCGTACATACCCTTAAGTTGTCCAGTTGTACTTTATTGAACTTTTTGGTATAGGCTCGTAAGGCTGTATCGCCCGCACGTTTTACTTCATCCATAATGGTTTGCACCATACCGGTAAGGTCCGCGTCTGTGCTTTTTGGTCGCAGGCATAAGGCAGGCCAATCTGCAGGGAGTGGATAAAATACTTGTCTCATATTTATACGATCATTTTTTCAATCGGTACGATTAATATCCCTTCGGCACCATTTTCTCTTAGCTTGTCGATCACATCCCAGAATTTGTCTTCCTGAATCACCGAGTGCAGGCTGCTCCATCCTGGTCTGGCCAGCGGCAACAGGGTAGGGCTGTTCATGCCGGGCAGAATGTTGGTAATGTCCGGTATTTTTTCGTTGGGCGCATTAAGTAAGATATACTTGTTGGCGCCGGCATTTTGTACCGCTTTAATTCTGAAAAGCAGCCTGTCCAGAATGGCGGTTTTTCCTGCGTCTATTTTTTCGTTGGCAACCAGTACTGCTTCGCTTTTAAGGATGCAATGCACTTCTTTCAGACCGTTTGAACGCAAGGTACTTCCGCTGCTCACGATGTCGCAAATGCCCTCTGCCAGACCGATACCGGGTGCAATTTCTACGCTGCCACTGATCACTTCAATTTCAGCTTCTATTTGGTGTGCAGCAAAAAAATGGCTCAGGATGTTGGGATAAGAAGTAGCTATTCGTTTTTGGTTAAAGTCTGCGAGACTTTTGTAGTTGTCTTCTTTGGGGAGTGCCAGGCTCAACCGGCATTTGGCATAGCCCAGGCGTTCTATTTCCCGAACTTGAGTGCCGCTCTCGCGTAGCACGTTCTGCCCAATGATACCGACGTCTGCCACTTTTTGTTCTACATACTGGGGGATGTCGTCATCACGCAGGAACAGGATCTCTAATGGAAAGTTAGTGGCAGCTGCAATTAGCTTGGTCTGCCCGTCAGGAAACTGGATGCCACAGGCACGAAGGAGGTTAAGGGAATCCTGGTTTAATCTCCCGCTTTTTTGAACGGCTATTTTTAATTTACTCATGACAAGTTTGTTTTTTTGTCGTTCGAGTAAGTCGTGGAGAAAAAAAATCCCGTTTGATTTACTCAAACGGGATCAGGTATTTTGGTACACAATACATCATCGTCTCGCTTGAGGGCAAGTATGCAGATGATGATGATGTAATTGGTTAAACATATCTTTTTGGGATTGTGAGCGCAAAGATGTACCAGAAATGTGAAACTGCCAAAAAATAGTGATTAATTTTTTTTCTTTAATCTGCGAGACCCATTTTGGCTGCCATGCGCAACAGGCCTGCCGTGTTTTTAACATCTAGTTTTTGCATCAGGTTGTACCGATGTGTTTCCACTGTACGCAAGCTGATGAAAAGTCGGTCGGCTATTTCCTGGTTGCTGCATTCTGTTGCGATTAGTTGTAGCACTTCTTTTTCCCTTTGTGTAATTTTTGGATTCAGCTTATTGGCTTGTCTTTTAGTTACCAGCATTTCCTGAAGTAACTGTTCCTTGAGGCTGGCATCCAGAAATAACCCGCCCTCATATACCTGGCGTATGGCGGTAATCAATGTCGTCTGGTTGGTTGTGCTTTTAAGTAAGTACCCTTTGCAGCCTTTGCGCATCATTTCTTTGATGTATGGAGAGGAGTCCATACCACTGAGGATAAGAATATGGAGGTTGGGATATTTTTGTAACAATAGGGGTGCCAGCTCAGATCCGTTTTTATCGGGTAACTGTAGGTCGAGTAGCAATACATCGACATTGGTCTGCTGCATACCTTTCAATAATTCGGCTCCATTAGCATACGTGCCGGCTATATGGATGTCGCTATGGGCTTGAAGGGCATTTCGAAGCCCGTCAATCACGATGGGATGGTCGTCTGTAATCGCTACTTGTATCATAATTAATGTCGTTTAAGGTCCTTTGCTATAGCTAATAGGTTACAGTAGGTTTTGAATGTCAAATTCAAGATAAACGGTGGTACCTTTATCTGGAATACTTTGTACATCTATATGGCCGTTCAGTGCTTTTACTCTTTTTTCCATGTGTCGTAAGCCCATGCCTTTAGCCGACATAGGATCAGCTTCTGTAAAACCCGCACCATTGTCTTCCACAGTGATATTGAGTAAGGCATCAGTACAGCTAAGTTGCACCAGTAATTGAGTGGCACCTGTTGCATGTTTTAACACATTCTGAATCAGTTCCTGGATCATACGGTACAGGGAGAGCTCTATCTCTTCATCCATACGCGGGATTTGACCATATTCCAGAAAATCGACTTCGAGATCAGTTTGCTTTTTTATTCTTTCACAGAGTGAGGCAAGTGCAGTTCCCAGGCCTTCTTCCAGCAGGAGGTCCGGCATCAGGTTATGTGCCGTCTTGCGTACTTCTTGTGTGGTATCTTCCAGCTGATGGTAGATACTTTGTAAGCTTATTTGATAGTTGTCCGGGAGGCTGTTTTGTTGCTGCAAACTGTCCACATTCAGCTTAATGGCCCATAACTGGCTGGCAATGCCATCATGTAGTTCCATAGCAATGCGGTTGCGTTCCTGCTCTTCGCCACGTACTTGTGCCTTAAGCTGGTTAATTTCTTGTTCTTGTTGCAATCGCAGGAGCGCCACCTGCTGCAACCTCTGTTTGTGTCGGTAGCTTCGGGCAAAGGCAACAAGGGCAGACAGGAGTAGTAGAGAGCCCAGGGCAACAGCACCAATCCAAAAATTCTTGGACTGTAACTGGTTTTGCTGTTGGGTAATGCGCAGCTGTTGTGCCATCAATTCCTTATCTTTTTCATTTACCCTGGCTTGCATCCAGTTGGCGATCACTTTACTTTTTTGTTCCTCCAGAAGTGTATCCCGGAGTAGCGCGTAATGGCGCATATGATCATAGGCCTTTTTATAGTCTCCTATAGCAGCAAAGTACGCGGCTACGTCGGGTTCCATATGTGGGACGAGGTCTTTTGAGCCTGAAGCCTTTGCTCCGGAAAAAGCTTGTAATAACAAGGGGCCCGCTTTATCTACACGATTGTCCAGAAGATAAATCAATCCTAAGTTATGTTCCGCATGAAGCAGGTCATGGTTGTTTTTTCGCTTTTCCTCTTTTTCAGGTGTCAGGCTTAATAGCCTAAGGGCTTCCAGGGTGTATGTCTTTGCGTCTGCGATCCGGTTTTGCGCTACATAAAGATGGGCAAGGGAGTTGGCAACCTCTATTTGGTAATGTAGTTGCTTATACACCTTAGCGTACTCCATTGCCGATAAATAACGGGCTTCCCCTTCTTTATATGCCTTCTTGAGTATTAGTGCAGCGGCAATCCTGGCCTCAATGGGCGCTTTCATCATACTGTCATCCGTTTGTTCCGCAAGCAATCCCGCTTTCTGGAATGCCTCTAAGGCCTGATCTCCGACTTTGACCCGGGTCCAGATCAGTCCTACATTACAATAGGCTGTAGTAAGCATCTTGGGAGGAAATCCGGTAGTGTCGGCTTTAAGAACAGCAATGACCTGCTCATAGTTGTCGATAGAAGCCTCATAGTTTCCTTTATAAAAATAGGCTTCAGCAAGATTGTTGTAAATACGGTAGAGCCCGGAGCTATAGTTCAGTCGCCGGGTATAGATAAGCGATTTCCTGAAAAAAAAAATGGCTGTATCGTACATGCCTTTATTGTAATAGTAAGAGCCCACGGTATTGAAGGCATGTGCTATACCTAAGGTATAATTGAGGTGAACACTTGTGCTCAATGCCTGCAGGGCTAAGACACGACCGCTGTCTTGCGGGGGTTGAAGGGAAACAAGCGAGTCCGCTATCCTGAGTTGCGTTTTGATTGCGTGGGTGTCAGCAGTTTGCGGATCAAAAGACGTATTGGGGCTGTACCAGTACTGGCGTAAGTATTGCAGGTCGGACTGTGCTGTACATGGCATATACAATAGCGACAGAACGACTATGCAGCAGTAAAATTTAAAAGACACCAGGCTGTAATGCCAACAAGTCATTTCCCCTCATTTTGTTTGGGGCAAAATTATAGTTTCCCCGCTTCCTTCATTCAAATCTACGTAATTCTACTTAGATATTTCAGTATTTCACGTAAATGATAAAATGCGACGTACTACTTAGGAGCGTTGCCGTTATGAAATTTAATTTTGAAAGTACATTCTCAGATTGATTTGTAAACTATTTAACAGGTTTATTTATTAATGATATAGATTAGGTTTGCTACCCGCAAGAGATATGTATATGACATTAGATTTTACTACCCATATATCGAAATTTTTTCCCCTGCATAGCGCCTTTGTCAGGGTATATGGATGTTTGCTTTTCCTGGCGATATACTGGCCGATTTCACCCGTCGTCGCGCAAAGCTACCAACGCCCCGAGAATAGTATCTGGCTGAACAGAGGGGAGGGTGTTGATTTTAATAGTGGTTCCCCTCAAGCGCTGGCTTCTTCCTGGCAGGGCCATGCTCATGCTCATGGTAGCGCTTCTGTATGCGATGCTCAGGGTAATCTCTTGTTTTATTCAGATGGTAATATTATATGGGATAGAAATAATGATGTGATGCAAGGTGGCTGGGATATCAACAATAATGGAAATATGATACCCAATACTTTCTATATCGATCCTGTTTTCGGATCATCCAGTTACAATTTTGATGGGGTAGTAATCGTACCCATGCCCGGTAGCAGTCATAAATACTATGTTTTCTGTTCACCTTCGCTACTGACCTTAAATAGCATAGGACTATACTCGGATGTATGGGAGGGCAAACTGTACGGAACCATAGTGGATATGGAATTAAATAATGGTTTGGGAGCTGTAGATCCCGGTTTTCGTGGCATAGAGATTGACAATGAAATGGCAGGTAATTTACACGCCGTTGTGGGTGATAATTGTAATATGTGGCTACTGGGTTTTGGCTCCAATGGAAGCTATAAGGCGTTTAATGTTACTGCGCAAGGGGTGGACACAGAACCAGTCGTGTCCACATTGACGCCGCCCTTGAGCCAGCAGGTAAGCGAATTTACCATGTCACCTGACCGGCGCAAGGCGGCTATGGCTTATAATATTGAGGTTCAAATTAGTGATTTCGATCCGGCTACCGGACAGTTTTCCAACGATGTGCTGATCGGTGGCCAGGAAACCCGTTATATAACGTTTTCGCCTAACAGCCGGTATGTCTACTTCTCAGGCCTTATCGGTCTGCGTCAATATGATCTGGACGACCTGACTATCCCTTTCACCTTACTTACCTTTAACAACCTTACGGCCTACGAGTATAATGCGCCATTGAGACTGGCTCCTGATAATAAGATATACCTGAGCTATTATACTGCTATTCCGGGAGGGTCTGAAGCAGTAGGTGCGCATATCCAACAACCCGATGTATTTGGTACCGGTTGTCAGATGGAGCTGATCCAGGGTCAATCCCTTCCTTTGTTGGAAAATAATTGGGTGGTTGATTACGCTTTTCCCAACGAAATACCGGTGCTAACTTATGATACAACCTCTGTAGTCCGGGAAGTACCGCTTTGTTTTGGCCAGCCTA
>JBEBUO010000158.1:0-5853 GCA_040393285.1 Taibaiella helva
CCAATAGTATTACTATTTTTGCTCAAAGGCCCAGCCGGGAGCGACTGGCTATCACTTTGATTGTATTAAGGGAAAAATTCAAGAAGGGAACCCTGGATGGGCAGCCTATTGTCATAAATATTAGCAGGGATGATATTGCGAATATGGCGGGTACAACCAGGGAAAATGTGGTACGCCTGCTCAGGGAGTTTAAAGATGAAAAACTTATAGAAACAATGGGGCGAAAAATCTGGATTACAGATATTAAGAAAATTGTCGCCGTATCTAACTATCAGTAATTAACCTTGAAAGTGACAATAATCAATTTTATCTATTTATCGTTGAAGTAATTTTACAAAAAAGCACTTCATGTCCGTTCCTCCTGCCCCACTGCTGTTACCTAGCCTGCTCAAAGAAAAATGCCCCAAATGCAGGAAAGGTGATATTTTTTTAAATAAGCGTATACTTCCCTTGAAAGATTGCCTGAATACTGTGGATTATTGTATTGTTTGCGGACAAAAAATAAAAGTAGAAAGCAACTATGGGCAAGGAATGAATTTCGTTTTTATATTCATTATATTCTTCTTTAACCTGTGTTGGTATTGGCCTATATTCCGTCTGTCCTTTACAGATAATAGCATTTATTATTATATTTCGGTTTCCGCCTTTATGGTATTAGCCTTACAGCCTTGGCTGATGAGGCTTTCCAGGGTGCTTTTTTTATACTTGATTATCCAATTTGATAAAAAGCGATAGGATATTTTTCCCCAAGGGCTTTCCGGTATGGCGGATATGATGTTCTTTTAGATAGCTCTGTTTGCTCGGGTAAGGTAAATTTTGTCGGTCTGCACCAGTTCCGGGTAGCAACCATTGAGCTTCCGGTAGGCTTCTACCTGTGCGATCAGCCGCGTGCTTTCATTGTAAGCTTCAAATTCAATATCCTGGATACGGGCGAACCCATTTTGAAGGCTGACATTTATTTTGGGACCGAACTCCACCTTGTGTTTTTCTTTGCCCCTGACCATAGGACGGATCTGCGGCTGATGGATGGATACAATGCGGTGATCGACCTGATGCTTTTGTTCGGTGTACATTTCTAACTGCTGGCGGTAAACCTCCCGGATGGTCAGTAGATAGCGATAATGGATTTTGTCCAATAGCCCCTCTGCAAAGGGGTACTGCTCTACGATTTTATCAATGGTGTTGAGGTTGCGTCTGAAAAAGCCCAATTGGGCTTTAATACCGCTTCGAATGGTTTTACGGTTTTATTTTTCTTTTTCGCAATATTCAAATACGCTTTTCGTGCTACCCGGCGATACGTGCGGGGTTTGACTTTTATCGGCAATTTGGCGTACAGGATGTCGATGAGGGCTTCCGATTTTTCGCGGCTTTCGTTGAGCAAGTTAAGATCGGTGGGGTATTGAATGTATGCATCCGCTACGGTAGCGTCCATTTGCAATTTGCCTTTGTTCGGCGGCTCATCGGAAGGTGCAGCCTCCGCTGCAGCAGAGACTGCTACTGAAGAACTGTTCGTGCCTGTGTTATCTTCGTCATCCCGCTTTTGTCTCCGTCCCTGCTTTCCCAGAGCCGTTTTTTGTTCGTCCAATTGCAATGCCGCGCTCATAATCATTTGATTCATTTCATCCAAGAGCCCGCTACTCAAACGCTTCCGGATATAGACAAAAAGACTGGGATCAAATACCCGTTCGGTTGTAAAACCATCAAGACCAACAAAATATTGCATATATGGGTTTTCCTGGATCGCTTCTATTGTGCCCCGGTCATCTTTGTTTTCCATGTGCTTAATAATCAATGCACCTAAGACAATGCGTGCATCAATGCCTGGAGCACCCTGATCCGATGACATGGAACGGGCATAAACAGCTACCAGCGCATCCCAGTCTAATAATTGCGCTAATTTTACCCAACGATTGTTCGGGGATAACTTTTGTTCAAATGGGGTCCGGAAGTCAAAAATGGATAACTGCTTACTCGATTTGTACGAAAACATAAATGCATGAATTTCAAGGTAAAAATACTAAAATACTTGCACTTTTTCAAGAAAAACTACTTGCAAATCATTGTTAATGAATAGATTAAGAGATATTCAGCAAAACCAAATTACAGATTACTTCACCACGTTCGCAATGACGCGCTTTTCAGACAGCCTCTTTAATGCAATTCCTGGCAGAAGTATATTTTATTTAATCAGCTTGGATAAATCGTTCAGGTCTACATCACCGTCACCGTCCTTATCCAGGCCAAGCTTGGAGCCGATATCACTTAATTTATCCATCAGGCCACCACTGCCCTGAGGTGCTTGCCCTTGTTGTTGTCCGCCACCGGTAAGGGAAGACAGCAAATCGCCGATGTCAAAGCCACCGCCGCTTTGCGCGCCTGCTGAGGAGGTGCCGCTACCCTTCAAAATTTTACCCAACACCATAGGAATTACCGCCGCTGCAATCATTTTAGCGACGCCGCTGTTCAAGCCCAGTTTCTGCATCAGGTTACCGGAAAGGTCGCCGGACAGACGCTGCACTGCGGGTTGTTGCTGGATATCCTCTCCTTTAGCGGCTACAGCCGCCAAAGCTTGAAGATCGCCTGTATCTGCAAGCCCGCGCAAACCATTAGCCAGCGTTTGCTGCGCTTCGTTCATGATGGCGTCGTTCGCATCATTCGGTACTTCAGGGTTATTAATGACAGACTCCTGGCTGCTTTGCTGAATGAGTTGCATGAGCTGATCTAACATAATGTATCGTTTTAAATATTAAAAACAAAACATAAAGATGCGGGTTTAATTTTTAAAAAAACAGCGTTCAAACATAATTAACCACAATTTATAGTTCCCTTAAGCACTTAACTCGGTCAGGGCCAGCCAGCGCATTTCTTTCTCTTCAATAAGGGCTACCAGTGCTGCAATCCGCGCTCCTTTAAGTTGCAGCTGCTCAAAACTCAAATCTCCCCCACTCATGTCGGCTTCCAGCTGTGTTTTCTCATTTTCCAGCGCCGGCAGCTCCTGTTCCAGTTGCTCCAGTTCCCGCTTTTCTTTATACGACATTTTTCGAGACTGGGGCCCGGGAACCTTACTATCCGGTACCTTTTCCTCCGCCTTTTCCGTTGGCTGCGGAGCTTCGGCCAGCATTCTTTCCTCCGTCTTTACCATTTCGCGGTACTGGGCATAATTGCCCGGGAAGTCCCTGATATGCCCATCTCCTTCAAACACAAACAGATGGTCTACCAGCTTGTCCATAAAATACCGGTCATGCGACACAATGATGACGCAACCCTGGAAATTGAGCAGAAATTCCTCAAGGATATCCAGCGTAGGCAAATCCAGATCGTTAGTAGGCTCATCCAATACCAGGAAATTGGGGTTACGAAAGAGTATGGTAAGCAACTGCAGGCGTTTTTTTTCTCCGCCGCTCAGTTTGGAAATATAGGTATACTGCTTTTCCGGTCCGAACAAAAACCGCTGGAGAAACTGGGCTGCACTGATTTTAGTACCGTCGGCCAGCGGAAAAAACTCTGCAATATCTTTTACATATTCGATCACCCGCATATCGTCTGTGATCGCCAGGCCGTCCTGCGAGAAATCACCAAAAACCACAGTATCGCCAACATTGATTTTGCCACTGTCTGGCTGCTCCTTGCCCAGCAGCATATTGATGAAGGTGGATTTACCCACCCCATTTTTACCCACAATGCCTATGCGCTCACCCTTCTTGAAGGTATAATCAAAACCTTTGAGGATGACCAGTTCGCCGTAGGCTTTGTACAGCTTCTTAAGCTCTATCACCTTTCCGCCCATCCTTGTCATTTTCATCTGCAACTCCAATTGTGCCTGTTCCAGCTTCTTAGCCGCCTTTTCTTTCCAGTCGTAAAAGGCGTCTTGCCTTGATTTAGACTTTGTAGTACGCGCCTTGGGCTGTTTACGCATCCACTCTAATTCCTTACGAAACCGGTTCCGCGCTTTCTCCCTGTTGGCCTGTTCATTTTCCCAGCGCAGCGCCTTCTGTTCCATATATTTCTCATAATTTCCCTTGGAAATAAAAACCTGCTGATCATCAATTTCAATGATCTCATTGCACACCGCATCCAGAAAATAACGATCGTGGGTGACGAGTAACAGGGTTACTTTGTCCTGCCCCAAAAAATGCTCCAGCCATTCAATCATTTGTACATCAAGGTGGTTGGTTGGCTCATCCATGATGAGCAAGGTATGCCTGTGTTCAAAATCCATATCGATCAGCACCTTGGCTAAGGCAATACGTTTTTTTTGTCCGCCCGAGAGGGCGCCGGCCGGCTGGTCCAGGTGATGAATATTCAGCTTTCCCAATATCTCCTTCACCTTGGCATCGAAATGCCAGGCGTTCAATTCATCCATTTCTGCCATAGCAGTGGCCAGGGCCACCGGATCCGGCTCTTTGTCGCCTTCGGTAAGTTCTTCATAATGCTTGATGGCATTCAGGATGGGATGATCATGATCAAAGATGTTCTCAATAATGTTTTTATCATCAAGCACAGCAGGGGCCTGCTCCAGCAGCACTACTTTTACATCCTTGTGGATCCACAGCTTGCCTTCATCCGGCACTTCCTGTCCCGAAAGAATACGCAACAGAGTGGATTTTCCTGCCCCGTTAACCGCCACTAAGGCTATTTTATCGCCTTCCTCTATATGAAAAGAAATACCTGAGAATAAAGGTTTGTCTGCGTAGGTTTTGGAAAGATTTTCAACCGATAGATAATGCATGCGGCAAAGTTACGTTATAACAAAGCAGCTTGACGGTGCCCCTGCCTTAATGTCGGGAATTTATTATTTTGCAGTACCGCAAAAAGGAAAAGGTATATTTGTCCGTCCTTATCTGACCCAACCCCGCTATAGCGGAAGATAAAAATAATTGCAACTATGAAGCAATGGCTTACCCTCATACTGTCCCTCTGTCTATGTCAGATCAACGCCCAGGAATACACGGCACCCCTGCGGGATAATGTGCTCCTCCGTAGTGGGGAAACGCCCCGCAACCTGGCACAAAAACCCAGCTTGCTAGGCCTTCCGTTTTTCGAGGATTTTGTACATGGAGGCGTTTATCCGGACGCGGAAAAGTGGTCAGATCATTACGTGTATATTACCAATACTATGGCCCGTGCGCCCATAAGTGCAGGTGCGGCAACATTTGACGGTCTGAATGAAATAGGCATTCCTTACGATTCCCTTATCGCATTTAGCCTCGTATCGGCCGACAGCCTTACCTCGCAAGCTATTGACCTGAGCACCTACGCTCCCTCCGATTCTCTTTATTTGAGTTTCTTCTACCAGGCCAGGGGCAATGGTTTTGCACCTAAACCCGCAGATTCCTTCCTGCTTTTTTTACAACAAAGTAACGGTGTGTGGCGCCAGGTATGGAAAACACAAGGTGATACTTCCACACAGTGGCACCAGGTAATGATCCCGGTGAACGATACCGGATATTTTCATGAGCAGTTTAAAATGCGCTGGGTTAACAAAGCCACCATGGGTGTAGGTAATTCGCACTGGCACCTGGACTATATCCGCCTGGATGCCAATCGCCATTACCTCGATACCAGCCTGCAAGACCTGGCCATGAGTAATGTGCAGAGCAGCATGCTGAACGACTTCAGCGCCATGCCGTACCGGCATTTCAAGACCAATCCGCAACAATTTATGGCGGGCACGCTGGCCGCCGTTATTCATAACAACAGCAGCACCGCTCAAAACCTGGACCTTCATTTGCAGGCAAACTTGCTGCCTGACGGCACAGTACTACATAGCGACAATACCAATGGCAGTATAGCTCCTTATACCCTAAGTTCTTTTTCCCTGCCTGCCTATGCCCTTCCTGATTTGCCGGCTAC
>JBEBUO010000159.1:0-5838 GCA_040393285.1 Taibaiella helva
TACGAAGGAGTATATGCCGCCTGCCGGCATTACAATGTAGATCTTGTGGGCGGTGATACGGTGAGTGCACATAAAGGTTTTATCATTAGTGTTACCGCTATCGGAGAGGTAACACCCAATAAGTTTGTGCAGCGTAGTGGCGCACGGGAAAAGGACCTGCTGTGTGTGTCCGGTGACCTGGGGGCTGCTTACCTGGGCTTGCAACTACTGGAACGGGAAAAGAAAGTTTTCCTGGAAACAGGTGGTGCCCAACCTGACTTGGAAGGCAGGGCTTATATCACCGGGCGTTTATTGAAGCCGGAAGCCCGGCTGGATATTGTAGAATGGCTGGCAGACCAGCAGATTATGCCTACCTCCATGATGGATGTAAGTGATGGATTGAGCTCGGAAATATTACATATTTGTAAACAAAGCCAGGTGGGTTGTGTCTTGTATGAAGATAAAATACCCTTCCACGACGAAACCCGAGAAGTGGCCTACAACTTTAATATCGACCCCACAGCCTGTGCCCTGAGTGGTGGGGAGGATTATGAATTGTTGTTTACTGTTGCCCAGGAAGATTACGATAAAATACGTTTGTCGGAAAAGATAAGTGTGATCGGTTACATGACCTCCGCCGAGGAAGGCGCTCACCTGATCAGCCGTAAGGGGAATACGCATAAATTAACGGCTCAGGGTTGGGTCGCTTTCCCTTCCTAGGCTGGTATTAGGGTTTATTCACTTACGATCTTGGCAATGTCGATTTCCATTCCTGGCTTCACCTGCATAATGCCTGTGGTCAGCACGGTATCGCCTATTTTCAGGCCCTGGGTAATTTCTATAGTTTCCACCAGTCGCATCCCTGTCTTTACGGGGACGAGTACAGCTTTCCCATTGCGCAATACAGCAACTTGTTTATCCCGGTTTGTCGGAATAATGCATTGCGAAGGAATGGTAATGGCCGCCTCATTACGATTGAGCGATACATACACATTAGCAAAAGCTCCGGGTACCAGTTGTTGCTTACTGTTTGGTGCCTGCGCACGATAAGCCACAGTACGGGTGCTGGCATTAGCCGCAGAGGCTGAGGCAATAATCTTGGCTTCCATGGTGTCGCTGATGCCGGTTACGGTAAAATGTACAGCGCTGCCTACAGGTACCATATCCTTATACTGATCGGGAAGTGGAAAATCTAATTTTACGGGGTTAATCTGCTGAATCTCGGTGATGAGGGTAGCCGGCGAAATAACTGCTCCTGTGCTGATCTGTCGTAGTCCGATTTTGCCATCAAAAGGGGCTCTTACCTGTAGCCGCCGTAATAATGTCTCATAATAAGCAATGTCGGCATCCGTGGAGGCAATCTGAGTCATCGTTTCATCATATTCCTGCCTGCTTACACCGCTGATGTGCAGCAACTCATCCTGTCGGTCTTTAGTCGTAAGCTGCAATTGCTTTTGCGCTTGCAGTTTCCTGATCTGCGCCCGAACGTCTTCATCATAGAGTTGCACCAGCAAATCGCCCTTATGCACATTGGTGCCTTCTTTGAAGTGAATAGCGGTTACCCTGCCTGCCATTTCCGGGTATATCTGTACCGACTCGTTGGGGAGTAGGGTGCCACTGGTCTGGTAGCTGCTCTGTAATGGTCCACTTTGTACGATGGTTACCTCTGCCTGTAAGGCAGTGGATGTCTTACCTTGTTTTGCAGCTTCTTGTTTCTGGCCGCATCCGGTAAGCAGGGTGCCGAGTAATGCTGCTCCCAGTGCGGGCAAAAAGGGGCGTATGATATGTTCTATACGAGATAACATTTTTCTGGTTTTTATCAAAAAATGAAGGCTGTGCCAAGAGCCTGGTTTAGTTTCGGTGCCCGAAAAGCACACTTCCGACGCGCACCATATTGCTGCCTGAGGCAATGGCCATTTCGTAATCATTGCTCATTCCTGCCGAAAGTAGATCAAAAAATGGCAAATCGCCCAAATAGCTTTTACGTGTCCATTCAAATAGCTGGTGTAACTGATCAAACTCCTTTTTGACCTTTGCTTTATCGTCTGAAAAAGAGGCCATACCCATCAACCCCCGCAGACGTATATGTTGCAGATCGCTGCGTTGGGCGGTATAATACGCTAATAACTCAATCAGCTCTTTCTCGTCCAGGCCAAACTTAGTGTCCTCCTGTGCGATATGTACCTGAAGCAGGCAGTCAATCACACGTTCGTTTTTTGCGCCTTGTTTGTTGATCTCCTGAAGCAGCTTAAAGCTGTCTACACCATGTATAAGGTGTACGAACGGAGCAATGTATTTTACTTTATTGCTTTGCAGGTGTCCTATGAAATGCCATTGGATATCTGCTGGCAACTCACTTTGCTTGTCGGTTAGCTCTTGTACGTAGTTTTCGCCAAAATCTCTTTGCCCCAGCGCATATAACTTCATGATTTTTTCGACAGTTTGTAGCTTCGATACGGCAACAAGGGTTGTTTTTTGCTGGTTTAATTTTTCTTTTAATGTCTGAAAGGCTTCGGGGGCAATCATGGTTGCGGGTATTTTATTATTAACTACTGATAACCAGCAAACTATTGGCTATCTTTTCAGAAAGGGTCTGGGCAGGTCTTTGTGCAATGCTGACGATCACGCTGCCGTCAAAAGGCAACTTTTCTTTTATCTCCAGCCGGGAGCCTATCTTTAAGCCAAATCGTTCCAGATGTTGTAAGAAGGCCGTTGAGGTATCTTTGACCGCTACCAGTTTCAGGCTTTTGCCAGCTGCAGACTGTGCCAATGTGGTATTTGAAGCGGGTGTAATCTCGCCCGCCGCATTGGGAATAGGATCACCATGAGGGTCAAAACCAGGGAATCCCAAAAACTCATCCAGCCGTTCTATCAGCTTTACAGAACGGATATGTTCCAGGTCTTCAGCTACTTCATGTACTTCGTCCCAGGTGAAGTTTAATTTCTCATGAAGGAAAACTTCCCATAACCGATGTCTTCTGATAATGCCCAGGGACGCTTTCAAGCCAGACTTGCTCAATCTGGTTTTTTTGTATTTTTCGTAATGGATCAGTTTTTTCTCCGATAACTTCCGAAGCATGTCGGTAACCGTTGCGGGCCGTGTTTGCATGCGCTCTGCAATTTCATTTACCGAGACTTCATTAGCCTGGTTTTGCTGTTCCAGGTAATAAATGCATTTCAGATAGTTTTCTTCTGTAAAACTGAAGTCGCCCATTAGGCGAAAATAAATAGAAATTAATGTCCTTCCAATTTATTGTTGGTTAAGTATTTGCAAGTAGGGAGTTGGTCAATTATTTTCAGAAAAAAATGCTAAAAATGCTGCTATCCTATTGTTTTATTTAGCTTTGTCGCAGCAACAGTATGGCGCCACGCGGTGTATCTAATTATTGGAATTATTCATGAGAAAATTAATTATTGCCTCTTTCTTGGTTCTTGCTTTTGGAATGCTACGGTCTACACCGGTTCAGGCACAGTTCTGGAAGAAGATATTTAACAAGGAGAAGAAGGAAAAGCAGCCTTCAGGAAAGCCCGAGGTGCCTGCCAGGGAGGCTGATGCCAAGGATTTGGATAAGCAGAGCAGAAAGCAGGTATTGCCTGATTTTCCTGAGCGGGAAAAGAAATCCGTATACCGGATTGATCTTCTGTTGCCCATTAATCTAAATGCACTTGTGGTCGACAACAAACCGGTACAAACGAAGCCACCGGATGCTATCATGCCCTACATTAATTTTTACGAGGGCATGTTACTCGCGGCGGATACCCTAGCGGCTATGGGCCGAAAGATTGATGTATATGTACATGACATCCGAGACCCTTCATCATCTATCAGAACCATCACCAGCGCGGGTAGTGCGATGGCCGGTACGGATCTTATTATTGGCATGCTGCAATCCAACGAGATACCGGAAGTGGCCGGTTTTGCCAAGCGGCAACAGGTAAATTTCCTTTCTGCTTTGTCGCCCTCAGATGCCGGCATAAAAGATAACCCTTATTTTATTCTGGTGCAGCCAACACTTAATATGCATTTGCATCAAATGATCAGGTATGCCTTGAAAAAGTACAAACATGAACCGAAGGTGTTATTGTACGACAGGAACAATTCCGGAGAGCAGGAGGCTTATGAACAGTTGACGAATGCATTAAGCGAAGAAAAAAACATTAAGCCTCTGGACTTAAGTCATAGCAGGATCGACTCAGCTACGCTAGCTGCTTTGATGAATCCCGAGGAACTAAATGTCGTTTTTGTGGGTGTCTTACAAACCGAGAAAGCAGAAACCATACTAAAAACCCTGGCCATGCTCACCCCCCGGTTTAGAATAGAGGTATTTGGTTTGCCTTCGTGGAAATCGGTAAGAGGGCTTAATGTGCCGGGTTACTATGGGGATCTGGGTATCAATTACACCACTCCTTTTCATTATAATTATCAATCCAGAAGGGGCGAAGCTATTCGTGCCGCTTATGCAGATCGATTTGGTGGTGTGCCTACGGAAATGGTATTGAGGGGCTATGAGTCGCTATACTGGATGGCTCATTTGTTGTACACTTACGGACCGGTGTTCAATACTGAGATGGAAAAGATAGGAGAAGCGTCGTTTACGAAGTACGATATCAAACCTTCATGGACAGGGAAGAATGATTTTCTCTATTTCGAGAACAGGCAATTATACATTTTTCGGTACCAACAGGGGAATATGCAAGTCACCAATCCCTAAGCTTCGGAATAACTTCTGTCTTCCTTACTCGTTTTGGCGATCAACACAATGTTTTGATGAAATTTGATCAGGCTGATTTCTTCAAAAAGCTGGTCCAGATTTTTCCTTAGTTGATAATAGCGTAGTGGGTCGTGTATGATATAATTCATGATCCAGTAGCCACCGGGAGCCACAAGTTTTTGGGTAGCTGTGAGAAACGGCATTTGGGTACAATTGTCCGGAGCAATACGGTTTTTGAAAATATCTATACAGACCAGGTTATGTTGGTTCCGGCAATTTTCCACATAGTCGAAGGCATCTGCCGGTACCAGCTCCAGGCTTCCCGGCTGATCCGCGGATAACAGTTTTGCTGCCAGAATCAGGATTTCTCGGTCATGGTCTACCAAAGTGCAATAGGCTCCGGGGGCATAGCTGTGGCGCAGGATTTGAACCGCGCTTCCCAGACCGGCACCTAACACCAGTACGCGTTGGCAGCGACACCAAAAGCCCTTGGGTAATTGCTTGAATGATTTTTTAAACGGCAAATAACGTTTGCCATCCGAATACAAAGCATCTTCTGTAGCCAGCTGAAACTGATTTTTATACAGCAGTAACTCTAAGTGGGGATTCTCATTACTTTCGAAGCTGGCTATATTAACGGGTAAAAGGTAGCTAAGTAATCGTTGCCAGACGGTAATTTTTTCAGGTACAAACATACAGGCGTGCCTTATTGGGGTTTGTAATATTGCATAGCCTTTGGTATAAAGCTTTTGATATCATTAATTCTCCTGGTGTTACTCGGATGCGTGCTTAATATTTCAGGAGGGTTAGTACCTCCGCTGTTTTGCGCCATGCGTTGCCAAAAGCCAACTGCTTCATTGGGGTTATAACCTGCCATAGCCATAAAGATAAGTCCCATTTCATCTGCTTCGCTTTCATGTTTGCGGGAGTAGGGGAGTACGGCACCAAGAGTAGTGCCCACGCCATATACCGTATTAAATAGGTTTCTGGTTTCCGCTGGTTTATTCGCTAAGGCCACGGACAGGGCCACACCTCCGGCTTGCTGAACCAGCCCCTGGCTCATACGCTCATTACCATGCTGGGCTATGGCGTGGGCTATTTCATGGCCCATTACTACAGCCAGGCCGGCTTCTGTTTTGGTGATCGG
>JBEBUO010000160.1:0-5836 GCA_040393285.1 Taibaiella helva
TAAATCTTTACCTGGCGTACCACCCGTTTGATATTAAGCGTCATGATATCCGCCATGTCTTTACAATCCAGATAATGCGGGTCCTGATGGTGCGCAGCAAGTGCCTCCCGCAGTTCCCGTATATGCTCAGGCGGCGCAATGTAATCCGTTTTTAGTACGTCGCGTAGATGTGCAATGCGGTATCGTTCACTACGCAGCCGGTGTACCAGCGAAGACCACTCTTCTTGCTGGTACTGAAAATAGGTCTTTTCGGTCAGGTATTGAATGCCCAGTTCCACATAAGGATAATTTTCTTTGAAAAATTGTGGCAGGTATACCTTCTTATTCCCTTCATAGAATTGCTGATCGAAATCCACACAGCGAATGCGAAACTGATAGTCGTCGAAGTCTGGTGTGATCTGCATCACAAAGTTATAGGCACGCATGTCGCCCAGCAAGGTAATGAAGCAGCGCTCATTGAACTTTACAAATTCCTTGGCGATGCGTTTGGGGTTGTATTCCGAATGGGTAAGGTACTTGCCGGTAAAGACGTCGCCTGGTATACCCGGTATGTGCTCTTCCACCAGGGTATCTTTGTGTACCATGTAATTGAGGTTATTGGGCGACAGAATATGTTCTACCTCCATCCCATAAATGCGTGAAGCATCGGCTATCTTAATGTAGAAATAGTCGTAAACATCATTGAGCCGGTTGACGATTTTTATACGAAAGGGATGGGTATTCCCGAAGCTACAGTAATCGATGCGGTCGATGTACTTGTGCTCCACAATGCGCAGGTTGCCCGAAGCCTTGAGCAGCGCGTATACCTTTTTCAAACCCTGATGGAGGTGATCTATATCTGATTGGGGATAAATGGGGCATTCCCACAAGGTATCCTTCCCGTTTTTGTCCATCAGGGGCACGGCTTCCCTGAAATTGAGCAGGTCTTTATAAGTAATAGGCAGATGGGCTTCGCGCTGGTAAAAATGAAGGTATTTCTGAAGGGCACTATTAACCGGAAAAACGGGCTTCTTGCTTGAAATAGTTACATCCTGGTCCATAATTGATCTTCCATTAGTGGCATAAACTTAAATAAAAAAAAGGAGGACGAATCCTCCTTTCTGTTAAATAGGTATATACGTTCAGGCTATAATACCTGCATATAGATAGATTCATCTATATCGCGTTTGATGCCATAATACTGGAATGCTTTCCTGCGGTAGCCTTTTTTATAATAAGCATCGGTGTCCCCTTCTTCCGGTATAGTTACCCAATCTTTGGTTTTAGGTACGTACCAACGGTACACGGGTACGCGATTTTCGGCGCGTGATGCAGGGGCATAATATTGGACATGATCCATTTTATAACCCATTTTCAGCATTTGATCCGTGGTATACTCATCTTCCGCAATGGAGATGATATCTTTGGTAGTGGGGTTTGACCAGCGGTAAACCGCTACACGATCCGGCCCCGGCTCGCGATAGGCATAGAAGAGCAAAGTTTTTTGATTGTATTTCCAGTTTATCAGCTGGCCTTCCTGATATTCGCCATCAGCAACCGTTACAAAGCTTCTGTCTACCTGGCTGTACCAGCGATAAACGGCTACCATATCATCGCTGTCCTGTGCTTGAACAGTAGCGCTCATAAACATACCTGCAATGATAGCAGACATAAAAAATAATTTTTTGCTCATAGTAGTAATTTGCTATTTTTCTAAATTCCATCCAAAATACTTAAAAAATTTCCGTACTTGCAACAGTTCCTCCAAATTTTTTTTTAAAATCTTTTACATTTAGCTTTAAAACTGAGTCGGTTGCTATGTTCAACAGGACTTCTTTTTTACCACATTTAATAATATTTTCGCCAAAAAACAGTTATTTCATATAGTATACCGTAGCCCCAAATGAAAGGAATTTTGAATCGATTGTTAAGTAAAGTAGGGATCATCCTCTGTGGGCTGGTACTGATGTTTTCTTTATCAGCGTCAGCACAAAGAGCAGACAGCCTGCTCAGTCCGCAGGAACGACAGGTAAGGGACAGTATCAATATCAGGAAAGGATACTTGCAAAGTAAGCATTATAAAGACAGTGTGGAACAGGTGAGACTCGTCGAACTTGCGGCTCTGAGGGCTGCCAGGCAGCGCACTATAGACTCCCTGGCGGCTGAAAGGAAACGTGTGTCGGACAGCCTTATAGCTGCCCGCAAGCATTTTACAGACAGTGTAAAGGCATATAATGACAGTGTACGAGTGGCCAGAGCATTGGAACTGGAGCGGGTAAAGGCAGAAAGAAAACGCATAAGTGATAGCCTGGCTGCCGACCGGGCTTATAGAACCAGCAAGGGTTACCAGGATAGTGTAGCCGTTGTCAGAAAGCAGCGGCAGGACAGCCTGGCGGCCTTACGTAAAAATGAGCGGGATAGTATTGCCGCAGTGCAGCAAGCTGCCAGAGATAGTACGATTGCAGCACGAAAGCAGTATAATGATAGCCTGAGGACAGCCCTTGAAGCCGAAAAAGCAGAACGCATGCGCCTGCTCGACAGTATGGCGGTCGTGCGCGAGGCACGAGCGGATAGTATGGCTAAACTACGGGAAGCACGCGCGGCGGAGCGAAAGTCGAATCTGGCTAAACGCACCGAAGAAAGACAGAAAAAGAAGAGCCTGGCACTGGAAATGGAGATCAAGAAGAAGCAGGAGGCGTATACCAATGAAAAAATGCGGCGAAAGAAATGGTCGCTACCCAGGCAAATGGTACAAAATACCTTTACGCGATACAATTATTACTTCAACGCCGATCTGAAAATGGACGAAGCTATTGATAATATGCTTCGGGCAAAAAATGACGACTACGACGCCCTAATTAGCCTCTTCCCTTTTGACCCGGATGTAGACTCTGCCATGCTGGCACCGGATATGGACACCATCATCCGGAAAGCTTCCGTAGGTATACAGATACACGATCCCAGAGCCAAATGGCAAGATGATTTGTATTTACTGGTAGGGCAGGCTTACTACTATAAGGGCGACTACAAAAATGCAGCTGCGGCTTTTCAATATATTATTGCCGAAGCGGAAGCCCTACGCAAGGAAAAAGAGAAGAAATCTGGTCGTAAGGAGGATAAAAAGAAGACCGGTACGACTATTAGCGAGCCTGACCCCCGAAGCGCGCTGGTACACAAATCTGTAAAAAATGAAGCCGTACTTTGGCTCTCCCGCACCTTGACGCAGGATAAGAAAGAAGGGCAGGCGCAGGCTTTGGTGGATATGCTGGCCTATGATGAATCTTTTCCCGAGCGGCTAAAGGGCCGCTTGGCATTAGAGCAGGCCTTTATACATATTAATAACGGGGAGGATACGCGTACCGTAGATGCCCTCGAAATTGTGGTGGCTGATAAAAGCATGCCACAGTGGTTGCGGTTAAGGGCCAGCTATCTCAATGGCCAGTTATTGCAACGGCAAGGAAAGTATGCCGCTTCCAGCAAATATTTTGCACTTGTGAATGATTTGCATCCCAATCTGGAAATGGATTTCTTTGCACGCAAGCACCAGGCTATGAACAGCCTGACGCAAGGGGGGGATAAGCAGGAAGCAGGGGCCATGCTATTAGCCATGGCAGGTGATGCTAAATTCAGACCCTACTTTGACCAGATTTATTACGCCTTAGGAAAGACGGCCCTTGCAGACAGCAAAAAGGAGGAGGCCATGGCCTACTTGAAACAAAGCCTGTCTTATAATCAGAACAATAAGAAGCAAAGAGGTATGACCTATACCGCTATGGCAGATGAGCATTATGCAAACCGGGCATATACGGATGCCAGAAGTGCATATGACAGTGCAGCAGCTTTGCTGGCTCCCGGAGACGAACCCTTTTATTCCGTGGCCATTCAGCGGGCACAGGCATTAGACAGGATTGTTGTGCCGGGTGAAGAAGTACGCAAGCAGGATAGTTTGCTGGTGTTGGCGGCCCTGGACGAAACGGCGCAGCGGAAAATCGTAAGAGACTACATCAGGGAGTGGGAAAAGCGGCAAAATGATAGCCTGTTCAGGGCGCAAAATGCCTCTGCCCCTGTCGCTCAGATGACCCCCCGCAACCAATCAGGGAGCCCTACCTGGTATTTTGCCAATCCTGATCTGGTAAAGAAGGGTGCGCTGGATTTTAAGACCAAGTGGGGCGACCGTGCCCTGAAAGATAACTGGCGCCGCAGTCTGGCAGGAAGCAGCGGTTTTGATGGGGACGAGGAGTTGCTGGCTGATGAAGACGAAAGCCGGGCAACACTCAATGAGGATTCATTAATGGCAGCTATTCCGCGTAGCCCGGAGGCCATCCAGGCCGCTAATCAGGGCTTGATGGAGGGCCTGTTCCAACTTGGAAAAGGATATTATACCTATTTGGAAGACTATCCTAATGCGGAAAACACCTTTGATACCCTTAATAAGCGATATCCCAGAAACGAACATGATGCAGAAGTATTGTATACCCGCTACCTGATGGCCTTGCGGCAAAACGACCAACAAACAGCTACGCAGTACCATACCCGTTTGCAAACCGATTATCCGGAATCGGAATGGGCAAAAATCCTGAAAGCTGCTCAGGAGCAGCGTAAAGACAGTGAGCTGTATGCAAGCAATTCACCCGCTGTGCCCATCTCTAATCATTACGATGAGACCTATGGATTATTGATGCAAAGGCAATACAGTTCGGTGCTACGGCGTGTTGCCGATGCGGACGAAATGTACCCGCGTCAAGGTAATTATCAAAAGAAATATACCCTGATGAAGGCTATAGCCATAGCCGGTACCGGCCAGTTGCCTGAAGCCGATACCATGTTGAGCCGTTTTGTGGCCGCTAACCCTGATGATTCGCTCACAACTTGGGCCAATGCAGTACTTGATTATATCCGAAAGCAAGACTATACCGTGGTACCCCGTCCTTCAGATACCTTGCAGGCTGCCGCTCCTGTTCAGGGTGCGTATGAATACCTGCCGCTTCAGGCGCATTATGTAATCATCGCCGCTGAGCAGGATGCCCGTTTGGCTGCTTTAAAATCGGCACTGGTTGACTATAACCTGATGAATGCGGACAAGGAAGATGTGGTCGTCACGATATCCGGCATTAGTGCCGGTGAAGGTGCTGTTGTTTGCCGGGGATTTGCAAATGCGGCTGAAGCCCGGGTGTACCTTAACGACATCAAACGTACCAAAGCCATCTTTAGTGAGTATGAACATGCAGGGGCCTATCAATTATTACTGATTTCAGAAGAGAACTTCAGCCGCCTGCTTCAGGCAAAAGACATACAGGCGTATAAAACCTTCTTTGGCAAGCATTACAAATAGGTTCGGGGAAAGCCTGAGGCAGCGAAGCTTATCAATGAGGGTTCAAATTTGCCTGCTGGGAGGGAAATACGTTAATTGTTAACCATTGAGCTTAACTCTTGGATCCAATCGGCTATACAGTATGTCGGTCAGGAAATTGACCAGCACAAATATGGCCGAGCTGATGAGGATAGCGCCCATCACAACAGGAAAGTCGAGCTTGTCCAGGGCATCTACCGTAAGCTTTCCCAGCCCTTTCCAGCTGAAAATAAATTCTACAAAAAAGGAACCCGCAAGAAGCTCCGCCAGCCAGCCGGAGATGGCTGTTACCACGGGGTTGAGGGCATTGGGTAGTGCATGCCGCCAAACCACCTTTGCCCGGGAAAGCCCCTTAGCATAGGCGGTACGGATGTAATCCTGGCTTAATACATCGAGCAGTGCACTTCTGGTGAGCTGTGCGATAATTGCCAAGGGGCGAATCCCCAGGGTAAGCGCAGGTAAGATCAGGTTCTTGATGTCCAGATGACGACCGCCAAAGGCATCATA
>JBEBUO010000161.1:0-5821 GCA_040393285.1 Taibaiella helva
CGGGTAGGTTTCCTGCAACAGATCTGATTCTTTCCAATCCCTGTATCCCGTTTACTATGGGCATATCAATATCCATCAATACAATATCGGGTTCATATATCACTAATTGTTCGGTCACGCTAACGCAATTTTCGAACGCCGCCGCCAGCTCCATCTCATCGGAAAATTCAATCAATGACGAAAGACTGGCTCTCAATTCTTCATTGTCTTCATATAATAAAACCCTTATGGCCATAGCGAATTTCTTTTTATTGTATCCTGCAAATTTATTTCGATACCAAATGATTTTCTATACCTAATTCAGGAGAGAGGAATTTGCAGGGAAAGAACGGTTCCTTTTCCCGGTGTAGAATGAATAGAAAATTGCCCATTGATGGCCGCAGACCTACGTTGCATGTTTTTTAAGCCGTTACCAGGCGCTAGTTCGTCCTTTTCAAATCCGCAACCATTGTCCTTTATTTGAATAGAGAGTGTTTGACCTGCTTGCCTGATATGGATCTCCACACGCTCGGCACCACTGTATTTTCGGGCATTGTTAATGGCTTCTTTAAATATCATCATTAAATCCTTTTGTTGTTCGGGTGTAAGTTCCGCTTCACAATTTTCTACTTGTTCGGTAAATTTAAAGGGGATGTCATTAGCTCCTAACACGTCGGCAGCCAATTTACGCAACTGGGTAATCACTGCTTCCAGTTTGTCATGCTCCGGATTGACGGACCACACAATTTCCCGAATACCATCCGACACCTTACCCGACAATTCGAAAATACGACTTACAGATTGCTTTAACTGTAGGTTTTCCTTACATTGGGTCATTGCAAGATTACTGATAATCTGTATGCTAGATAGCGTAGAACCAATGTCATCATGCAAATCGCTGGCAATATCATTACGCATGGCTTCTATTTCCCTTTTACGCCTGGCTTCCTGCAATTTTCTTATGCGCATCACAATTATAATCGCCAATCCTACAACCGCTAGTAAACCCACCATCAACAGATACATTTTGCTCCGGTATGATGCGGTCGCCGTTTGTTGCTTAAAGATACTTAACTGGTAGCGGAGGGAATCTTCACGAGCTTTTTGGGTAAATTCATAACGGATAGCGATACGCTGATTTTCCAGGTTACCCGCCTTCTGGAGTATGCTGTCGTTTACTTGATTTAAGCGTTGCAAATTATGCATGGCTTGTTCGGGTTGGTTCACTTTAGCGTAGAATGCCGACCGAAAGGTGTAGAATGATTTTAAGAAACTCAGATCAGGCATGGTGGTTTCACAAGTCTTGCAATCCCGCAAAAAGATTGCTGCCTTTTTCAAATTCCCCTTTTTAAGCCAGGTATTACCCAAACTGGTAATGGTATGGCACCATTCCGTAAGCCGTTCTTCCCTTCTGAGTGCATGAAACTTCAGGGCCTCATACTGATAATAAATAGCGGAATCCAGTTGATCCATATCTGCCAAAAGGTTGCCCAAATCGCTATTTATCGTTGCTTCCTGATATGGATTATCTATGGACCGGCTGTACTTTTTTGCCTGCCTGAAATAGGCTAATGACGAATCATATTTTTTCTGATAATAATAGATATTGGCTATATTGCTGTAGCTTCTTACAATGCCCAAGGTATCACCGCTATCTCTTTTCCCCGACATACTTTTCCGGGCATAAATCATTGCGTTATCCCAGTCATTCAGACTTTCGTACACCAGGCCTATATTGGTATGAATGGCGGGTTGTAATTTTTTATCTTCTGTTTGTTCGGCAAGTGCTTTTGCTTTAAAAAGTGCGGTTAAGGATTGTGCATATTTATTGAGATTCATCAAAGCCACACCTTCTCTGTTATAACACTTACATTCGTCAACAGTCATGTCTAAGGTGTTATAGATCGTTGCGGCCTCCCGTATTTTGGGTAGTATGTTTACATACTTGCCATCAAAAAAAAAGTAGTAAGTCTCCGCATATAATGCTTGTGCCAGTAGCTCCTTTTCACCCGCATTTCTGGCCATCTGCTGAGCTCTTTCAAATAGCTGAAACGCAATGGCCGTATTGGTTTCCGCTATATGGTCCGCACTATCTATCATTTGCTTTATTGCTGTGGTACTCTCGATTTTTGATGGTGTTTTAACATCAAAACTGACTAATAGCAACAAGATAACCGCAGACAGCATTCGTCGGATAGAAGGTAATAGCATTATTTTTATATAGAGATTACTTACAAATGAATAACATGTAATCAATCAACTGTCGATAACAACAAAGCTACACTGCTAAATCTGATGGAATAAGGAAAAAAGGGACAAAATGTTTCCATTTTTAGAGCCTGCAAAATACATCGGGATTAATCCCTAAAGTGGGCATTTTCCAAACGTGCGGCTTTTGCATTTTCTATATACGCTGTTGGTGTACAACCACAAAATCGTTTAAAAAAAGCCGAAAGATGGGAATTGTCATAATATCCCGTCTCCAACGCAATAGCTGAAATGGATATGGGGGTATTAAAATCCATCAGTTGCTTCACAGCATTGAAGCGTACGATCTCAGTGTAGAGCTTGGGCAATAATCCTATATAATGCAAAAATGCCCGTTCCAACGTTTTCCGTGATGTATGGGTACGCTGCTGAAGCGTTTTTACGTCAATCACTCCTTTTGAACGCTCAATTAAATCGATAGCATGCTGGACATGGTCTACCCTATAATGCAAGGACGTAGCTTGATGCTTTTTTATCAGGAAATACTCCAAAATAGCAAGACTTCCCCCCAATGAATCTGCCGATTGCATGTTGTCACAGAGCAGCTCCAGTTCATTGCCCCATACATTTTCGGCTGCAATAATTTCGTCAGCCATGTGTTCCATATTAATGCCCGTAAGTCTGCTCATACCTAAAGGCTTAAATTTTACGCCCAATATATCTACTCCACGTTCATTTGTAGTGATTACCCTGGGACAGGTGGGTTGACCAAACAAATAAGCCTTCTTGTACAATTCTATTCTTCTCCCGTTGTAGCTATGCTGCTCTGATTGTTCTTTAAAGTTAAAGGCCAAGCCTTGCAAAAGCGGGGTTGCATAATGTTGAACTGCTGATGTGGTCAAATCGATTTTGGAATACCAATAATATTCTACTATATCAGACAAAGACGGAACAGGATGAAACACACGGTAAATCATAATAACAAAAGGTGGTAATCATCTTCTAAAACTAATAAAAAAAAACATAAGTATCTCTGCTTGAGTTGAAAAAAATAGAACTATGTGCCGTTTGGAATAGCTTTAGTTGCTCTTGTTGCTTACTATTTAATTCTATGCTGTAATCAATGTCTTGTCCGATCTACTTTATCAGGAATCGGAATCGAAACCTTTTAAAAATTACCCATCGCCCTAAGCGTCAATCGGCGAAGCCGATTCTTTTATAACAAAGAAGGCTGAGCAGCCTCCCCATTCGATCTGTTATACAAAACCTTAATTTGCTTTAGAAATTCAAATTTTTCCTGTTACTTTTATCCTCGCTTAAACATTACAAATACACTAAACTGTAACTGCTATGACAAGAATTTTTTACGCTTTTCTATTTCTTTACTTAGGGATTGTTCCAGCTAGCCGGGCGCAAAAACAGGCACTTTGCGGCTTTGATGACTTCCACAAGAGCCGTTTACAGGAAGATGCGGCGTATCGGCAAGGCATTGAATCCATGGATCAGGCCTGGTCGGAGTTTGTAAAGAATAAGGAGTTTACGCAGCAAAGAATTCTTGTAGAGAACGGCGATACGATCGTTGAAATCCCGGTAGTTATCCATGTGGTGCACACTGGCGGTGCTATTGGCAGTAATTTTAATCCCGCAGATACCGACCTGGAACAATGGATAGCTTATCTGAACCAGGTTTTTGACGGCAGCTATCCCCCTTATGCCGGCTCTGGTTCGGCCCCTTTGCCTATTCGTTTTGCTTTGGCCCAGCGGGATCCGGACTGCAATCCGACCAATGGTATCATCCGAGTTAACGGGAATGTGTTACCCGGCTATAATATGAACGGTCTGGCCTCTTCTTCCGGTGCAAGCGGCATTGACATTCCGGACCTAACCGGGCTGAGCCAGTGGCCGCCAAGCGACTATTATAATATTTACGTGGTAAATAGAATCAATGGTGAAGATGGGTTTACGACTTCTGGTCAGTACGTTGCCGGCTTTGCCTTATTAGGAACCGGGTATCAAGATGTAGAACGTGATGGTGCTTATATGCTTGCCTATACGGCAGAAGCCGGAAATATAACGCTGCCACATGAACTTGGTCATGCATTTGGTTTGTACCATACTTTTTATAGCACTTCCCCCGGATGTCCCCCCAATGCCGATTGTACTCAGGACGGCGATATGGTTTGTGATACGGATCCTGGCGAAAGCCTGCTCAGCATACCCTGCCCGGGATCGACGGCTACAAATCCGTGTACCGGGCAACCTTATGGCGTCAACGGTGTACAGCATAACCTGATGAACTATACCAATTGTATGGCCAATCATTTTACCCAGGGCCAGGCCGACCGGATGCGCTTTATGTTAACGAACTTTCGTCCGGAATTAATGCTTTCAAGAGGCGCAGTTGCTCCTCCGGTCGCCCCTACAACCGGACCGGTCGCAAGCACCTGTATTCCTGCGGGGATCAACAATTATGTGAGTACGAATATCGGACCCGCAATGGTTCACCTGGACTCCATCTACTCGGTGACACTCGGCTTTTTGCCCGTAGGCGGATCATCTGAGTATTATACTGATTTTAACGACAGGTGTGATGGCAGCTATCACACTACCCTTACGGTCGGGCAAAATTATGCACTGACAGTCAGTACCATCGCCAACAGCCAATTCGTTAAAGTTTATATTGATTACAACAACGACGGTGACTTTAATGACCCCGGTGAACAAGTTATGGACCAGCCCATCAGCGCACCGGATACCTTTACCGTTACGATTACCCCGCCTCCTACTGCCGTGCAATCCACACCACTTCGGATGCGGGTGATCGCTGATAATAGTACCAGCACCAATCCTTGCGGCAACCTGAACTATGGACAGGCAGAAGACTTCGCTGTTACAGTCGTTCCCGATAATCCGCTGCCGCTGGCCTTACTTCTATTCCAGGGCAAGGCCGAAGGCGATGCCGCTATGCTCGCCTGGAAGGTGAACGCTGCGGCATCTATCTCCAGGTTCGAACTGGAACGAAGCCGGGATACACGCAGCTTTACCACTATTGCCGACATTCCCTTTTCGGCTCAGCAAGACTATGCCTATACAGATCGAATGGAGGAAACGGGTGCTTATTACTACCGTTTAAAGATCTTTAGTGAGGGGAAATCCGATTACAGCAGGGTGGTTGCCTTAACTACAAATAAACCTGCAGAAGCGGTGCTTAACTGCTATCCCAACCCGGCTCATGATGTTTTGACAATCAGGAGCAGCAACCTGCTTAAACACATCCGGCTGATGACTTCGACCGGAGCGGTGGTACAATCGGTCAATCCTGGTGTGTCGCAGTATAAGCTAAGTTTAGAGGGCCTGGCTTCGGGGATCTACTTAGTCCGTATCATCGAAAGTGACGGTAGCGTAACGCAAAAGAAGGTATATAAACAGTAAGGACTGTTAGGGAATGATAAGTTAGTAGTGACTTGATATAAGTGGTTTTGGAGGAGACCCGACAGTGGTTTTGGGGAATTGAACTACGTCTATGTCGTAGCAATTGATAAAAGCGATAGCATATGCCTGCGAAACTTTAAGCATCGCAGTCCAATGACCACGTTTTGCCGCTCCCATACTTGCGATCTGCATGCTCCTTAAA
>JBEBUO010000162.1:0-5738 GCA_040393285.1 Taibaiella helva
CCTACTCCACTCGGCCAAGACTTCATGTGATGATTTAAGTTTACCATAATTAACACAATTATTTATTAATCAATAAATTACAAAACAACTGATACTAAATTACAGTCAAGCAATGTGTGCTCCATGCCGGCATGACGCGGCAACAAAGTCCAGGCCCCGCAGATGCTTGGGCATTTTATAAGAACAGCAGGTTCTGCCACCATCCTTTAGAAAAACAAAGCGGCAGCATACCTATGAAAAGCAGCGACCCAAAAGCGCGTAAACAATTGTAAATCGTCTTCATTTAATAGCTATATAACCGCTAAAATTTCAGTAATTTCGCGCACTATTCCAGCTTATATGAAGCACATTCGTAATTTTTGTATTATTGCCCATATCGACCACGGTAAAAGTACCCTGGCCGACCGTCTTTTAGAACACACGAAAACCATCTCTTCCAGGGAAATGCAGGCCCAGGTACTGGACGACATGGACCTGGAAAGGGAGAAAGGCATTACCATCAAGAGCCATGCCATTCAAATAGACCATATACACAAAGGGGAAAAGTACACCCTTAACCTCATAGATACTCCCGGTCACGTGGATTTTTCCTACGAAGTAAGCCGGGCATTAGCCGCTTGCGAAGGAGCGCTCCTGCTGGTAGATGCGTCTCAGGGCATACAGGCACAAACCATCTCTAATCTTTACCTGGCCATTGAAAATGATCTCGAAATCATCCCGGTCATCAATAAGGTAGACATGGAAGGTGCCATGATACCGGAAGTGACCGACCAGATCGTTGACCTGATCGGCTGCAAACCCGAGGACATTATACTGGCCAGCGGTAAGAGCGGCATCGGTATTGATGAAATTCTGGAAGGAATTATTGAACGTATTCCCCCGCCTAAAGGGAAGGCCGAAGAACCGTTGCAGGCGCTGATTTTTGACTCGGTGTTCAATTCCTTCAGGGGTATCATCGTTTATTTCCGGGTCATTAACGGGAGCATTAAAAAGGGAGACAAAATTAAATTTGTGCATACTGGTAAAGAGTATTTTGCCGATGAGGTAGGCATATTAAAGCTGGCACTTACCCCCAAGCAGGAGGTAAAAGCAGGCGATGTAGGTTATATCATCACCGGCATCAAAAATGCCAAAGAGGTGAAGGTGGGCGATACCCTTACCCTGGTCAACAACCCCACTAAAGAAATCATCAAAGGCTTCGAAGATGTAAAACCGATGGTATTTGCCGGCATCTTCCCGGTCAATACCGACGAGTTTGAGGAGCTGCGCGACTGCATGGAGAAGCTGCAACTCAATGATGCTTCACTGACATTTGAACCGGAGACCTCGCAGGCACTGGGATTTGGCTTCCGTTGTGGCTTCCTGGGCATGCTGCATATGGAAATCATCCAGGAGCGTCTGGAACGTGAATTTAACCAGACGGTGATTACCACCGTGCCCAACGTGAGTTTTCACGCCTATACCAGCCGGGAGCCGGATAAACTGATTGTGGTCAATAACCCGTCTGAAATGCCGGACCCGACCTCCACCGAAAGGATAGAAGAACCTTTTATCAGGGCCCAGATCATTACCCTGCCTGATTATATCGGCAATATCATGACCCTTTGCCTGGGAAAGCGTGGTATCCTGATCAACCAAAATTACCTCACCGCCAACCGGGTAGAGCTTATCTTCGAATTACCGCTGGCAGAAATCGTATTTGATTTTTATGACAAACTAAAATCCAACACCCGGGGTTATGCGTCTTTTGATTATCAGCCTTTGGATTACCGTCAAAGTGATATCACCAAGATGGATATCCTGCTCAATGGTGATAAAGTAGATGCCCTGAGCGCCTTGATTCACCGTAGCCGGGCACAGGACTTTGGCCGGAAACTGTGCACCAAGCTCAAGGAATTGTTGCCCCGGCAGCAATTTATGATCGCCATACAGGCCGCCTTGGGTGCCAAGATCGTAGCCCGGGAAACCATTTCTGCCATGCGCAAAGACGTAACGGCGAAGTGTTACGGAGGAGACATCTCGCGGAAGCGGAAACTCCTGGAAAAGCAAAAAGAAGGGAAAAAGAGAATGCGGCAGATTGGCAATGTAGAAGTACCACAAGAAGCCTTCCTGGCGGTATTGAAACTTGATGATTGATCGGCCGGAACTTTTGCCAAGCTTATCAACTAATAAATAAAAAACGTATGAACAACGAATGGCCTTTATGGGAAATATTCATCCGCAGTAAAACCGGATTAGATCATAAACATGTAGGCAGTTTACACGCCGCAGATGCGCAAATGGCGATTGAAAACGCACGTGATGTGTATACCCGGCGCATGGAAGGGGTAAGCATATGGGCTGTGGAAAGCCATTACATCCATGCTTCCAACCCCGATGATGCACCTGAATTGTATGATCCTGCCAATGACAAAGTGTACCGGCACCCTACTTTCTACAACCTGCCAGACGAACTGCAACACATGTAAGTGCTGTATGGCGGGTATATCACCGGGTTTCATTGTGTAAATAAAAAATATAAGCGGCATGCCTCTCAATAAATTAGCTTTTGTACTTCAACTGGCCGATAACGCCTTGATCCTGGGACACCGTATCAGTGAGTGGTGTGGTCACGGCCCTGTTCTGGAACAGGATATAGCTATTACCAACACAGCGCTGGATCACCTCGGGCAGGCCCGCAGCCTCTTCCAGTATGCAGCCGACCTGTACAATGCGCTCCCCGAAACCAGTCGGCGGGAATTTATCGCTGCCCCCCTTATGCAGCAGCTTACCGGCCCTGCAAACGAAGATAATCTGGCCTATCTGCGCGACAGTTGGGATTTTCATAGCCTTTTGCTCACAGAACAGCCTAACCAGGACTGGGCCTATACCATCGCCCGTTCCTTTTATTACGACCAGTATGCAGTGTTGTTGTATACCGCGCTTAAAGATAGTAAGGATTTAAGGTTGGCCGCCATAGCCGAAAAATCCTTGAAAGAAGCACTGTACCATCGCCGCTGGAGCAGCGAATGGGTCATCAGGCTGGGTGACGGAACGGAGGAAAGCCACACGCGGATACAAACCGCATTGAACGATTTATGGCCATTCACCGGCGAAATATTTGCGCCCTCCAAGGCGGAAGAAGGGCTGAAAGCAGCAGGGGATGGCCTTGATGTACAAGCGCTCCAGGCACCCTGGATGGCCTCCGTTACCCCTATATTTGCTGAGGCTACCTTAGTACTACCGGAGCTCAAACAGTGGATGCAAGGCGGCGGCAAGGAAGGCCGGCACAGTGAACATTTAGGCTACATCCTGGCTGAAATGCAATTCATGCAACGGGCTTATCCGAACATGGAATGGTAAATGACGAATCTTAATCCAGCGCCATCTGAACAGCAAATTTCAATATGTCACCCTGTTTTTTATACTCCTGATGCTACACGTAGCTGCAGGAGTTTATTTTGATGGTTATAGTTGGTGGTGGCTGGTTATCACCTTATTGGCCTACCTGCTGCTCCTGGCTGCGGGCAGTTTTTTCATACGCTGGAATTTCTATCTCCGTTCACTTCACCGGCTGCCGATGCTACAAGTACAGTTTAAGGACGGACAATTCGGGATAAGTAAAAGAGGCAAACAAGTAGCCCTTACTTTTGATGACGGACCGGCCACACCTACAGCAACCATACTCGACATCCTCAAAGCCGAGCAGGTAAAGGCTACTTTCTTCATCATCGGCAGGCAAATTGCCGGTAACGAAGCTTTACTTAAAAGAATACAGGAGGAAGGTCATGTGCTGGGCAACCATAGCTTTGACCACCGTTCAGATTTTGACTGGCAATCCGCAAAACGGATGCAAGCTGAACTACAGCAGACCAATGCAGCCATAAGTACGATAACGGGACAAGAGGTGAAGCTGTTCCGGCCGCCATACGGCGTCACCAACCCCAACCTGGCTAAAGCCATCCGGCTTTGCGGCCTGAGGAGTATAGGTTGGACCCTGCGCTCTTACGACACCGTAGCCAGGGATGAGGAAAAGCTACTAAAGAAGTTGGTGCGCAAAAGCAGGCCGGGCAGCATTATCCTGCTCCACGACCGTTGCGCCATTACCGCTACCATCTTGCCGGAACTGATCCGGCAACTGAAAGCTGAGGGCTATACCTTCGCTTGTATACGGCAATAAGCATAATCATTGTTTATAGGGCCATTTTTGACACCACAAGGGAAAACCACTACCGGGCTATAGGATCGCTATTTGCACTACTCTGATCGTTCTGTTAAGGCCATCGCTAATGGAACCGGAAGGGGAAGGTAAGCGGCGAGTAAGGCTTCCATGTCGATCCAATTTGAAGAAGGGTGCATATTGGGCGCCTCTGTTTCAAGCAGGCGGCGAAATAAATCGTCTATGGTGATTATGTTTTGGGGCTCTTTCAACGTGCATAAAAATTCCTTACGTGAAAAACATCATTTTCATTGATGAAGCATCGCTTGCGCAGTACAAACTCCGGGTAGCTTACTACCTTGTGCTCCTTCTTAAAGCCGGTTACTCGATATATATGGGCTCTTGACCACAGAAATCATCATAAACAGACAAAGGCAACATGGGATATAGAGGTTCGGGAGTTGTTCGCTCAATGACGGCAGGCACATAAGGAGAGTCAGGTATACGTTCCATAACCGGTAAGTACTCTATGGGTAGTACTGGCTCATCTGGTCCTGTCTCTTCATGACTACAAGATAAAAGCAAGCAGCCTGAAAACGCTATAAACACATTCTTTAATCGCATAATTATTCTTTTGTAACATCTGCACATGCGGCACTGATGCTATCGCTTAAGTGATGTGTTTGCTCAAAGACCTACAAGAGCAACTGTCATCGTATCAACATCACATCCCCTCTTAACACCTGTTCTGTACCATCCGGCAGCCCTAGTCTGATATGATAATAATAAGTACCTGCAGCAGCGGAGTGCCCCTTGTAGGTGCCGTCCCAGCCCTGGGTACCATCAATAGTCTGGAATACTTTCTCGCCCCAGCGGTTAAAGATCATAAAGGCACTCACACCCTGGTAGCCGTAGTTCTCCAGGCGGAATACATCGTTCACCCCATCGCCGTTAGGACTAAAAGCATTAGGTATAAAAATATGCTCACGCACATCGATCCTTACCTCAGCCGTATCCATACAGCCATATTCATTGATACCCACCACCTGGTAAGTAACCGACGCTTGAGGCTGTGCTAGTGGGTTGGGTATGGTATCATTATCTAACCAGTAGGCAGGGTTCCAAAGATAATCGGTGGCGCCTTCAGCAAGTAGTTGCACTACGCCTCTTGCATTGATCGTGGTATCATTGCTTACTATAAGGTTGGGCTCAGGGTATCTTTCGATCGTTACCGTATCACTACCCATGCAACCGCTGGTATGGTCTACTGCCGTTAGTACAAAGGTCTGGGTAGCCGTGATAAAACCTGTGGTATTGGGCGAATCGGGCAAGTCTAGTGGTTCTGGAGGTGTCCAGGAATAGTCATAAGCACCTGCATAGAGGGTGGTAGCATGTAGGAAGAAGTGACCGTTGCAGGTAAAGGAATCTGACAGTGAGGGCGTAATCACCACCGGCTTCCAGATCAGCAAGGGTAATGTTATCGTACTGTTATCAACTGTATAATTGATATTGCAGGAAACAGGGAAAACCGTTACCCCTTCTGTCGCTACTACAGGGTTAAAATACCATTGACCATTCTCTTCAAATATCCCACAACCAG
>JBEBUO010000163.1:0-5695 GCA_040393285.1 Taibaiella helva
GAAGCGCCGCCTGCGCCCACAATAGTGTGTATCTCATCGATAAACAGAATGACATCGCGGTTCTTCTCCAGCTCATTCATAATCGCTTTCATTCTTTCCTCAAACTGCCCCCGGTACTTGGTGCCGGCAACCAGAGCTGCCAGATCAAGGCTGATTACCCGCTTATCGAAAAGAATGCGGGACACCTTACGTTGCACAATACGGAGGGCCAGGCCTTCCACAATGGCTGTTTTACCCACACCGGGTTCTCCTATAAGAATTGGATTATTCTTTTTACGACGGGAAAGGATTTGGGACACGCGCTCTATCTCCTGCTCCCTGCCCACAATGGGATCCAGGTTGCCGAGCTCGGCCAACCGTGTGATATCACGGCCAAAATTATCCAATACCGGTGTTTTGCTCTTGACATTTCCGGCTGCCCCCGCACGCTGGCGTTGCTGGTATTTGCGTTCTTCATCTTCAAACTCTTCGGAACCGGGATCGCCGGTATATTCGGAGCTCGGTGTCTGTCCCTGAAGGATACTCAACTCGTTTCTAAACCAGTCGTAGTTCACATCATGATTCTTAAGAATTTGCGCAGCAGGACTTTCCGTATTCTTCAAGATGGAAAGCATCAGGTGCTCTGATTCCACAGTAGGGCTCTTAAGTGATTTGGACTCGAGCACAGTAATCCGGATCACCTTTTCGGCCTGCCGGGTAAGCGGAAGGCTGTTCAGGTTAGCAGTATTGTTGCTTGAAGTGTCCTTAATCACATGTTCTACCTGGTTACGCAATTCAAACAGATCGATATTTAATGATTCGAGAATACGTATGGAAATGCTTTGGCCTTCACGAATGATGCCTAATAATAAATGTTCGGTACCTATAAAGTCATTGCCTAAGCGAAGCGCTTCTTCGCGGCTGAAAGAAATTATTTCTTTGACTTTTGGTGAGAAATTAGAATCCATAAGGATAAAAGTTGTTTAGTGATTCAAAGATAATGTAATGAAAATAAAAAACCTTGCGCATTTAACCAATAATTCACCGTGCAATGGCGTCTTACTCTTTAAAGCCTTAGACCCGTCAATAGCAAGCAAGTGAATAAGATAAATCTGATAGGCTGTTCAATAAATTCGATAGGTTCGGTCTGGCTGCAAGGATGCGGGTATTTGATGCATTGCAGGGAAAAATCTATATTTGAACCAGAATCAGGAATTTTAGTCAAATCATTACAACAATATAGTAAAATGGAATTCAAAATTGATACCAAATCCACTTATACAGCAATAACGCCGGAAACGGAGTTGTTAAGTGCTAATTTGGCAGGTGAATTAAGACAAAAAGTTGAAGCATTGGAAGAAACAGGCAGTCGTAATTTTCTTATCGACCTGCAACACTGTACCAGCATGGAAATGGCCGCGGGCAACCTATTGCAGGAACTACATGAGTATATTTATAACAAAGAAGCTTCTATTGTATTTGCCGGTGCACAGGAAAATGTGTTACAAGGCATGAAACAGGCACAATTACACCTGAGCCTTAACCTTACACCTTCTATCATTGAAGCCGTGGACATCATCAGCATGGAGGTCCTGGAGCGCGACTTGCTGAACGAATCATGATCCGGATCACCATATTGGGTAATAATTCTGCTTTACCTGCATTTGGCCGGCATCCCTCCAGCCAGGTGGTAGCGCTTGAAGAACAGTTGTTTCTTGTAGATTGCGGCGAGGCCACACAGATACAAATGCAACGGTTTAACATCCGAAGACGTAGAATTAACTATATATTTATCAGTCACTTACATGGTGATCATTATTTTGGCCTGATGGGCCTTATCACCAGCATGGGGCTCATGGGGCGCACTGCTCCCCTGCATATTTTTGGCCCTGCGGCGCTCAAGTTGATCATTGACTTGCAACTGGAGGCTGCGGCTACCGTATTACCCTATCCCTTGCTTTTTACAGCCCTGGAGCCCGATCAGTCGCAGAGTTTGATTCACGAGCCCCATTATACCGTGCTGTCATTTCCGGTAGAGCACAGGATACCCTGCCACGGGTTCAGTTTTACTTTAAAACATCCGGAACGGAAAATATTACCGGATAAATGCCGGGCGTATGAAATTCCAACTGCCTTTTTTAACCGGCTTAAAAAAGGCGAAGATTATACCCGTAAGGATGGCGAACTCGTGAAAAATGAGTGGGTAACGCAGGCCGGCCCGCCGGATAAGAAATATGTGTACTGCGCCGATACCCGGACAACAGCGCGCATACTGCCCTATATTGCCGATGCTGATGGCATATACCATGAGAGCACCTACCTGGACGACAACCGCGAAAAGGCTTATCAACGCTTTCACAGTACCGCCCTGCAAGCGGCCACTACAGCTGCCGCCGCCGGTGTAAAACGTCTTTTTTTAGGCCACTTTTCCTCCAAATACCAGGACCTCAGGGTATTTTACGAAGAGGCCAGCTCCGTGTTTCCCGACGTAGAGGTCACCGTTGAAGGGACCACTTATGAGCTCTGATCCCTGGCCGGAAATTTCCTTTCGAACGACCAAATACTGTCATTCAGGAGCTCGAAACGGCATCCTATCATTTACTTGAAATATTTCGTAATTTTGCGCATCTTTTTACGCGCTTATTTCACATTTATATGAATCTTTTTGCGAAACTGCAAAGTGAGTTCCTATTCCGCCATGTAGGGCCGGATGACCAGGAAACCCGTGACATGCTGCACACGATTGGTGTAGACAGTATTGACGCCTTAATTGAAAAAACTATTCCGGCGGCTATACGCCTGCCTAAGCCGCTTAACCTGCCGGCAGCTTTAAGCGAGTCGGATTATCTGAGGGCACTTAAGCGCACCTCTTTGAACAATACCGTGGCCAAAAACTATATCGGCCAGGGTTATTACGATAACCACACACCCAGCGTCATATTACGCAATGTGTTTGAAAACCCGGGCTGGTACACACAATATACCCCCTATCAGGCCGAAATTTCCCAGGGTCGTCTGGAAAGTCTGCTCAACTTCCAGACTATGGTCAGCGACCTTACTGCTTTGCCCATAGCCAATGCATCTCTTCTTGACGAAGCCACGGCTGCGGCTGAAGCTATGTCCATGTTTTTCCACACATTGAATAAGAACAGCCAGCAACCTGAGCGGCCTAAACTATTTGTGGATCAGGAGCTCTTCCCGCAAACACTGGATGTGGTGAAGACCCGGGCTAGGCCTTTGCAGATCGAAATCGTACTCGGCGACTACAAAACCGCCGTTATTGACCAAAGCTACTTTGGTGCATTGATACAATATCCCAATGACAAGGGCTCGGTAGAAGATTATACAGCCTTTATCGAACAAGTACACCAGGCAGGTGCATACGTAGGTATGGCCACCGACCTGCTGGCACTAACCTTGCTTACAGCGCCCGGCGAATTGGGTGCTGATGCCGCCTTTGGCAATTCTCAGCGCTTTGGCGTGCCACTTGGATTTGGCGGACCTCATGCGGCCTTTTTTGCCACCAAAGACGACTTCAAACGCAATATACCCGGTCGTATCATCGGCATCAGCGTAGATGCCCAGGGCAATCGTGCTTTAAGGATGGCATTGCAGACACGGGAACAGCACATTAAACGTGAGAAAGCCACTTCTAACATCTGCACAGCGCAGGCCCTGCTGGCCAATATGGCCGCCATGTATGCCGTATACCACGGCCCGGCGGGCCTCCGCAATATAGCCAAACGCATTCATGTGCTTACCCAGACACTGGCTCAGGCACTGCGGGATAGCGGACATCAGTTGGTTAGTGATGCCTTCTTCGATACTGTGGTTATCACCACGGATAAGGTAACGGCGATTAAAGAAAAAGCAGCGTTGCATCAACTCAATTTCCGCTATTTTAGTAATGGCAACCAGATCGGCATCTCTTTGGATGAAACCACCACGATGGACGACCTTGCCGATGTGATCAACACCATCAATTTAGTAGCCGGTGCAGTAGCCTATGAAGTAGATGAACAACTACTTTTCCAGGGTATACCCACGCCGCTTGTAAGACAATCCAGTTTCCTGACGCATGCCGTATTTAACAGCCATCATAGCGAAACGCAAATGATGCGGTATATCAAATTCCTGGAAAATAAGGACCTGAGCCTGAATACCAGTATGATCTCCCTGGGCAGTTGCACGATGAAATTGAATGCCGCTACTGAAATGATTCCTTTAAGCTGGAGCCATTGGAGTAAAATGCACCCGTTTGCGCCCCTGGACCAGGCTAAAGGGTATACCCAGATCGTTAAAGAACTGGAGGCCTACCTGAGTGAAATTACCGGCTTTGCAGCCTGCAGCCTGCAGCCCAATAGTGGGGCTTCAGGAGAATATGCCGGCTTGCTGGCCATACGCGGATACCATGAGCACCGCAATGAGGGCCACCGGAATATCATTCTGATCCCGATATCGGCCCATGGCACGAATCCGGCTTCCGCCGTTATGGCAGGCTATAAAGTGGTGGTGGTTAAAGCCCTGGAAAACGGCAATATAGACGTGGCCGACCTGAAAGCAAAAGCAGAACAGCATGCTGACAAGCTGGCGGGCATTATGATTACCTACCCTTCTACTTATGGAATTTTTGAAGAAAGCGTAAAGGATATTATTCACATTATCCATGAAAACGGCGGGCAGGTATATATGGATGGTGCCAATATGAATGCACAGGTAGGCTATACCGCTCCCGGCTTTATCGGTGCCGATGTATGCCACCTTAACTTACACAAGACCTTCGCCATTCCTCACGGTGGTGGCGGACCGGGTGTAGGGCCCATTTGCGTAGCCGCTCACCTCATTCCCTTCTTGCCCGGACACGCTGCACTGGACAACAAAGATAATGCGGTAGCTGCTGCTCCTTTTGGCTCCGCCTCTATCCTGCTGATCAGCTATGCCTATATTAAAATGCTGGGCACAGAAGGCCTGGAAAAGGTGACCCAATATGCAATTCTAAACGCCAACTATATGAAGGCCCGCTTAGAGCAGCATTATGATATTCTGTATTCGGGCGCGCACGGTACCTGTGCCCATGAGTTTATTGTGGATTTACGTCCGTTTAAAAAGACAGCAGGTATTGAGGCTGAAGATGTGGCCAAGCGCCTGATGGATTATGGCTTTCATGCACCTACTATGAGTTTCCCGGTTCCCGGCACGATTATGATCGAACCTACCGAAAGTGAAGATAAATCGGAACTGGATCGTTTCTGCGAAGCGATGTTGACTATCCGTGCAGAAATCAGCGCTATTGAAGCAGGCAAAGCCAGCATCACCGATAACCCGCTGAAGCATGCACCACATACCCAACAATCCGTGGTGAACAGCAATTGGGAGCATGCCTACTCGCGTGAAGAAGCTGCCTTCCCCTTACATTATGTACTTCAACATAAGTTCTGGCCTTCCGTTGCCCGTGTCAACAATACAGCTGGTGACCGCAACCTGATCTGTACCTGCGAGCCTACAGAGGCTTATATGGAAGAAGCTTAAGGGTTAGAGGTCTATACAAAACACATCAACAGCAAGCAGGGAGACATTGATTAATGTCTCCCTGCTTATTTTTATGCCTTCAGGATGTGTATTTAAAGGCCGGATATATTATATATTTATAGAAATTAACCCTCCAGCTCCAACAGGCGTTCAAAAACCTGATCATATTGCTGACGAATCTTTTCCA
>JBEBUO010000164.1:0-5692 GCA_040393285.1 Taibaiella helva
GCTCCATGTCCGGAGCAGATCGGGGCTGGCAGGAAGCATGAAGGAATAAGCAGGCAAATAGTAAATATCCCCAAGGCAACATACGATCCAATGACCATCTCCGTGTACCGGAAAAGTTGCACATTATACTCTGTAATAAAGAAGCTCCTTCGCTATTGTACATACCTTATGAAATCGATATCATTGCATGATAAAATTATGAAAAAATTAATTATTTACAGATACCTCTTTTTCCTTATCTGCTGTATGCACATAGCTGTATTTAAGCTTATTGCACAAAGTTATCTCCGTCCCGAAAACAATATCTGGCTGACCAACGGAGAAGGCATTGACTTTAACAGCGGATCGCCCCAACCGGCACTCTCTTCCTGGCAGCGTGCAAACTGTGCTTCTGTATCCGATACCCAGGGTAATCTATTGTTTTACACGGATGGTAATATTGTGTGGAACAGAAATAACGACGTCATGCAACATGGTTGGGAGATCAACGATAATGGAAATATGGCACCCAATACTTCTTATCTGGATCCTGTTTTTGGCTCATCCAGCTATAATTTCGACGGGGTGGTGATCGTACCCGTACCGGGTAGCAGTCATAAATATTATATTTTCGCTTGCCCTTTTTTGTGGACGCAAAACGGACCAGGTTACACCGGCACATGGACCGGACATCTGTTCAGCACAATAGTGGATATGGAGCTGAACAACGGCTTGGGTGACGTAGATATAAACCACAGGGGTCTGTTGCTGGCCGACTCCATGGCAGGCAACCTACATGCCGTAGTGGGCGAAGATTGCAATTTCTGGCTGCTGGGTTATGGAGCCAACGGCAGCTATAAAGCATTTAACATTACTTCCGAAGGGGCCGATCCGGTACCGATAGTGTCAACCCTTACCCCTCCGCTAAGCCCTTATTTAAATGAATTTACCCTATCACCTGACCGGCGGAAGGCTGCCATGGCTTATGGTTCAGAGGTACAGATAACCGATTTTGACCCTGTTACAGGCTTGTTTTCGAATGATGTACTCATCGGTGGGCAGCAAAGCTACTACGTTGCCTTTTCTTCAAATAGCCAGCTTGTCTACCTTTCGGGTCTTGTTGGTCTGCGGCAATATGATCTCAATGACCTCACTATACCCTTCACGCTCCTCACCATCAATAATATTACGGCATATGAGTATGATGGCCCGCTCAGATTAGCACCCGACGGAGTGCTCTATTTAAGTCATGTCACTTCTTTACCAATAGGTCCTGGAATGGTAGGCGCGCATATCCAGCAGCCAGATGTATTTGGCGTTGGTTGCCAGATGGGGTTGATCCAAAACATCTCACTTCCGCTGCTGGAAGGCAACTGGGGTGTCGATTATGCCTTCCCTAACGAGGTTCCTGTACTGACCTATGATACGACCTCCACAGTGCGTGAAGTGCCTTTATGTTTCAACCAGCCGGTCAGGCTGTATCCGGATGACACCCTGGGTACGGACTACCATTGGATGGTGAATACGGTAGGGCCGACCTATGTAAGAAAAGCCGATGATGAAGCGAGCACGCTCCTGGCCACCAGCCCCGGCACTTACGCCGTACAATACTTCAGCAGTAATCCCTGCACTTTTCATCAGGATACGTTTATCGTCAAAGGCATCAGTTACTCACTTTACCTGGGACCCGATCAAATGTCCTGCGATGGAACGCCGGTACCCCTGGAAGTTGGTGTACCCGGCGCCACTTACCTCTGGCCTGACGGTAGCACGGCAAGCCAATACCTGGCCGATACCTCAGGTAATCATTGGGTAGCCGTTTCGAAGGACGGTTGCACTGCTTCCGATAGTATAGGCATCCTAGTGATCAATATACAGCAAGACCTGAAAAACGATACCACACTATGCTATGAAGACGCGGGATCATTTATCACACTGACGGCAAATCTGTCACCAGGCGCCACAGTACTTTGGAGTACAGGAAGTACGGCACCTGCTATACAGGCAAGTGATAGCGGGCTATACTGGGTTCAGGTCAACAACAAGGAATGTGTGGGCACAGACAGCGTCTACTTGCACAGACAATATTGCGACTGTCCGTTGATGTTCCCAACCGCCTTCACTCCCAACGGAGACGGGGTAAACGACCAATTTAAACCGGCCCTTGCTCCGGCCTGTGCGGTAGCAGAATTTAAAATGCAGGTATACAACCGTTGGGGTCAATTGCTATTTGTAAGTTACAGGGCTGATGAAGGTTGGGATGGCACCTATAACGGACGAGCAGCAGATCTGGGCACCTACTATTACCAACTCCAGATGAAGACCGGCATTCGCGAAAGAGAAACGACAAAACAGGGTGACTTTGTATTGATTCGGTAACCCACTGCCTACCGATGACGCCAAAACCAACATATAGATTACTTTATTGCTCACAATTTAAACAGACAATCCATGAAAAAAAACAGTTTACTGTTACTCCTGCTCTTTATACAGCTACTGGTATATGGCCGGGATAAGGGACAAAGCAGCTTCGGCGAGCAAGCCTTGTCTTTCCGGGAAAACCGGGGTCAGATCCGGGATCAGCAGGGTAAGCTCCGAAATGATATAGATTTTGTTCTCCAGGCTTCCGGCATGACTTTATATATCGGTAAAGGACAGTTGCATTATCAATTTATAAAGGAGGAGAAGCCAGACACTAAAACGTATACTAAAGAAAATCCACCGAAACATTATCAGGTTGCCCCAAACACTACCATCTCCCGCTTGGATGTACTGTTGCAAGGCGCCAACGACGAGGCTACCTTATTAAAAGAAGATCCGCATGTTTCCAAATATCATTACTACACCGATGGCAGTGAGCATGGAATTACCGGTGTGTCTGCTTATGGCAGGATTACCTATAAAAATATTTATCCCAACATAGACTGGGTGTTGTACACACAGGATAAGCAGCTAAAATATGACTTCGTTGTGCATCCGGGTGGCCGGGTAGCCGACATTCAAATGAGCTATTCCGGTGCCCAGTCAGTCGAGTTACTGCCCAATGGCAGTCTGAAAGTAAACGGCCCTTTGGGCAGCATCACTGAAGAAGCACCTTATATTTATGAACAAGCCAGCAAAAAGGAAATCAGCAGCAAGTATGTGCTACGCAATAATACCGTTCACTATGAGACCGGGGATTTTAAAGGTACACTGGTCATTGATCCCGGCGTACACTGGGCTACCTATTTTGGCGGCGAAGAAGTAGAAGAGTTTAGTGGCGTTGCAGCCCATGCCGACGGGCACATCTACATTTCTGGTAGTACAAACAGCCTGGTTAACATGGCCACTACAGGAGCTCATCAAACCAGTTTCAGCGGCGCTGCCTCTGACGCCTTCCTGGCGCAGTTTGACAGTCTGGGACAGTTGCAATGGGCTACCTATTATGGTGGGACAGCCTCTTCTGGCTTTTTTATTTTGACCATGGGCACAGCGGTAACCACCAATGCCTTCGGACAGGTATACCTGACAGGCATAACCAGTGCGGAAACCGGCATTGCAACTCCAGGTAGTTTCCAGCCAACCTGGGCACAGCATGCATTTTTTCAGAGTTTTTTAGTACGCTTCAATAGCGAGGGCATCAGGCAATGGGGTACCTATTATGGGGCTTCTATCGCCAATATGGCATTCTTCGAAAACTCGACCATGTTTTACGCGATCGCTTGTGACCAACAAGGAAATGTATATATCGGCGGCCAGACGGATTCCTTATCGTCAACTACAGGCACCTTGGTTACTACCGGTGCCCATCAGACCACTTTTGGTGGCGTCACGGACGCCCTGTTGGTTAAATTTGACAGCAGCGGCAACCGCTTGTGGGCTACTTACTATGGCGGATCAGACCTAGACAACCTTTCTGCTATAGCCTGTGATGAAAGCAATAATGTGTATATTTCGGGCGGCACAGCCAGTCCTGACGACATCACCACACCAGGCACTTTGGAAGATAATTATAACAGCGAGGTGCAAGGTTACCTGGTCAAATTCAATAGTGATGGAGAGCGTCAATGGGGCACTTACCTGCGCGGTGGCTGGGTGGCTTCCAGTCTTGCCACTGATACGTTTAATCACGTGTATGTGGGTTCCTCAGCCCAATCAGGCGCACCCGACCCGCTTATATTCACTCCCGGTTGCCACCAGAACACCCTTGCTGTGGGTATGTGGAATGCCTTCCTCATCCAATTCGATGCCCAGGCGGGAACGCGTAACTGGGGTACCTATTATGGGGCTGAAAACAATTCAAACGGGCTTTCAGTGGCTTGTGATGGTTTGGGGAATGTATTTCTTGCGGGATCTACTAACTCCTATGCAGCCCTCACCACAGAGACCATAGCCACATTTGGAAGCTATCAGGATACCCTGGGATCGCCTCCGGGTATCAGTGTTCCACCTGATGATGCATTTCTGGTAAAATTTGATTCTACTGGCAAACGGAAATGGGCTACCTATTATGGTGGACCGGAAATAGAAAACGGGCGGATAGCCTGTGGTCCCAACGGCGCTTTATACCTGGCTGGAGGTACCAGCAGCGCCACGGGCATCGCTACCCCTAACGGCCACCAAACAGCCCTTAATGGTGATGGCGATGTCTATTTAGTACGCTTTTTGCCGATTGACATAGCGATTACTTCTGTTCTGAGCCCTGAGGAGGATACGGTTTGCTCGGGAGACGTACCTCTTGAACTCACCATAAAAAATCAAGGTCGTGTGAACAAAACAGATGACCTGGTAATCAGCTACAGCTATACAGGGCCTGATAACGGGAGCGCGGAGATTTCCTTTCCAGGTGGCCTGGACATAAATGAAGAAGACAACTTTAACCTGGGTAACTTGTCCCTGCCTTTCCCCGGCGATTACCAGCTTACCGTGTACCTCCACTACACTGGAGATGATCATGATCGCGATAACGATACCATACATGTAAACTTAACGGCTACTAATGCGGAACCTGTAGCTGCTATCGATGTGAACCAGATTGGCACGGTATTTCATTTCAGCAATCCTTCAGCACAGCCTTCCGACAGCTACCTATGGGATTTCGGTGATGGTGAGACCAGCGCAGAACCTAACCCAAGTCATGAATATGCGGTGACGGCTACCTACGAAGTAACCCTGATGATGACCGGCTTCTGTGGCTCGGATACCGCCACCGCAATGGTAGACGGCATAGGGAGCAGCATTGCTGAATCATCGGTATCGGCCGGCATATCCCTTTACCCTAATCCTGCCAGGCAAGCCCTGCACGTTAAGACGGGGCCTGATATCCGACCGGAGGACTTTACCATAACCAATATTCTGGGACAGAAAGTTTTGCAGGGCAATTTGCAAAAGCGGAACAGTATTTATACCGGCGGTCTGGTACCAGGTACTTACTTTATCCGTATCCAGACCGATAAAGGCTGGGTAAACAAACAGTTTCAAGTGTTAGATCGTTAGTTGAGCAGACCAATAAACCGCCTTATCCTACGATCATGAGAAAGCGATCACTGCCCGCCAGCAGGATCGCTTTCTGATTTTTGTTGAAGCTCCGGCTTATCAACTGCTTAAGCAGTCTTCCTTTTACATGACCGGCAAACTTTTTAGTATCTGCTCATTACCCTTTTCAAGGCAGGGCAAGAGCTATCGTATCAATGTAACTTCACCATTATACTCCACCGCATTACTGCTCATCTCA
>JBEBUO010000165.1:0-5691 GCA_040393285.1 Taibaiella helva
AGTAAAACGAAAACACAGTAAACCCAAATCACCGAGTAAAACGAAAACACAGTAAACCCCAACCAATCCCTAATGTTTATTAAGTAAATCAATGAGCTATAGCGAGAGCAGAAAACCCTTCACCTATAGAAACAGACATTAACCCTGTCATTATTTAGAAACATTTTGGAGTAACAACTTGCCAATCCCTATGGAACGAAAACGTTGGCAGGAAGTAAGTACCACCATGAAAGTGTTCCTTTACACCATGAAGAACACAACCCTAATAAACCGGACAATAACATTGCCCGGTTTGTTTTTTGGGGTAAAATGGGAACAGGGAGGTAGCTTCAATATAGAGCCATGCCGGTATAAACGCCTCGATTTCGCTGCTCCTTCAATGGCCATACCTAATAGAAACCGCTGCTAATAAATAAAGCTGCCCGGAAGCAGCTTTATGTTAAGGTCATTTATCGTACTTGGAGCAAGGGGATTAATCTTCTTCCTGGGCTTTCTTCAGCATCACTGGTTCTATCTGTACTTCCATATTTTTTATTATTTCCGCGCCAAATTCGCTTGTTTTTAACAATGTGGCATCAGTCATGAGGTTGTAAAAATCAATGGTCACACGTTTCCGCATGATGGCCGCACTAAGGCCGTTAATAATAAGCTGGGCGGCCTCATTCCATCCCATGTACTCCAGCATCATCACACCACTCAGGATTAATGAAGAGGGGTTCATGGAATCGGTATTGGCAAAACGGGGTGCCGTGCCGTGCGTGGCCTCAAATACCGCATAACCGGTATTGTAATTGATATTGGCACCAGGGGCAATACCTATGCCACCTACAGCCGCTGCCAGGGCATCAGAAATATAGTCACCGTTAAGGTTTAGGGTAGCTACCACAGAATAGTCTTTGGGTGCCAGCAGTATCTGTTGCAGGAAATTATCGGCAATCACATCTTTTACCACCAGTTTGCCCGCTTTACCTGCCTGCTGCAGGGCTTCATTAGCTGCCATTTCGCCTTCCGTGCGTTTTATTTCTTCCCATTCGTTCCAGGTAAACACCTGATCGCCAAATTCGTTCCTGGCCAGTTCATAAGCCCAGTTTTTAAAGCCGCCTTCGGTAAACTTCATGATATTACCTTTGTGAACGATGGTTACGGAGGGCCTTTTTTGTTCAAGGGCATATTGGATAGCAGCCCGTACCAGGCGTTCGGTGCCTTCTTTAGATACTGGTTTTACCCCGAATGAAGAAGTTTGGGGGAAACGAATCTGAGTGACGCCCATTTCCTTGATGAGGAAGTCGCGAAACTTATCAGCTTCGGGTGTACCCGCCTGGTATTCAATGCCGGCATAAATATCTTCGGTATTTTCCCTGAAGATGACCATATCCACCCATTCCGGATGGCGTACGGGAGATGGAACACCGGGAAACCAACGCACAGGCCGCAAGCACACGAAAAGGTCCAGTGTTTGCCGCATGGCAACATTTAGTGACCGGATACCGCCGCCCACCGGAGTGGTTAATGGGCCTTTGATAGACACTAAATAGGCTTTTGCTGCGTCCAGGGTAGCGGCAGGTAACCATTCGCCTGTTTGGTTAAACGCTTTTTCCCCCGCCATAATTTCTTTCCAATGGATTTTCCGTTTGCCCTTATAGGCTATTTTCACCGCTGCGTCCAGTACGGCTACGGAAGCGCGCCAGATGTCCGGCCCTATTCCGTCGCCTTCGATATAGGGGATAATAGGTTGGTCGGGAACGATTAATTTACCATCGGCACCCATAGTTATCTTGGCGCCTGCTTGCTGAGAGGTCGTATTCGTCATATGCGGGAAGGCAATGCTTGTTGTCTGTTTTTGTATGTAAAAGGAGTAGGAATAATAGCTGCAAATTTAATCATTAAAGCAAAGAAAAAGGTTTATGAGGTAAAAGAAAATGTGATTATTAATAGATGGCATATGCTTTAAGAAAAATGTAAAACTTAAATACCTATTTTTGTCGAATAAACTTTAGCAACATGGCAGCAAAAATGACGAATGAAGTTAAGATAGGCTTGATGGTAGCGGGCACAATTATTATGTTTGTATTGGGCTTTAATTATTTGAGGGGAAGTGGGCTGTTCTCGACGGATCAGAAATTCTATACCCTCTATGATAATGTGCAGGGCCTGCAAGAGTCGGCGGTGGTGCAGCTCAAGGGTTTTACCATAGGTAAGGTAAGCGATATTGAATTACAGGAAGACCAACGTATCAAAGTTACCTTTCTCGTTAAGAAAGATGTAAAAATACCGGTGGGTTCAAATGCGCAACTGGCTTCTGCTGACCTGATCTCCGGCACCAAGATCATTAACCTTAACCTGGCTGACAGTGTCAAACAATATTATAAGGACGGTAGTTTTGTAGCGGGGAAACCCTCGGGTGGCATACTGGATAACCTGTCTGATCAGGTATCGCCGTTAGTAGGGGTAGTGCAGCATGCCGTAATTACCCTCGATACCTTGCTCAACTCGGTAAATCAGGTGATTAATCGAGATACCCGGCAGCACCTTAATGCCAGCTTTGCTGCCCTGGAAGTAGCTATGACAGAACTGTCTTCGTTATCATCGGCACTAAATGCGCAAAGCAGTCACCTTACAGGTGTGATACAAAATGCCAACAGCATTACCGGTAATCTGGCCAACAGCAATGAGCGAATTTCCAATACACTGGGTAACCTCGAATCTTTCTCTACCACACTGAGTAATGCGCCGATAGAAAGAACGCTTGCCGACCTGCAAAAGGCCGTGGATAATATGCAGGGAATTATTTCGCGGATCAACACGAGTGAAGGTACCATGGGCCTGCTCATGAGCGATAAAAAGCTGTACTATAACCTCACCAATTCCCTGGGTAGCCTGGATACCCTCCTGAGCGATTTGAAAGAGCGTCCGTCGCGTTATATCAATGTATCGGTTTTCGGTAGGAAGGTAAAAGACTAAGCAGTTGCCCGGTACGGGCTATACCAATTCAAATACAAAAGCAGCCACACTCCATGTAAGTGTGGCTGCTTTTTTCAACCTGTTTAAGCTTCTTTATCCTTGTTTTTAATTTCGGTTACCTGATTTCTGATTTCCTGGGCCAGGTTTTTAACGGCTTGCATTCCGGTACGTAAACGGGTTCCGGCAGCATTATTGCCTTTTTCGTAAAATTTTTCGGCTTCGGCTTCAATGGACGCAATCAGCTCTTTTAATTGGTTGTACTTTTCCATAAATGAATTGTTTAGGGCACAAATATATCATTACCAGCTATAACCTGCGTCTCTTTTAGTTTTTTTTATGCTGGTTTTTTCTTCAGGCTCCTTTTTTTTATGCCGGTCATTAGTACCGATTCATATAAGGACTCGTAAAGGGGTACAATCCGATCAATAGAAAACCTGCCTGCCTGAGCCAAAGCATTGTCCTTAAACTGCTGCAGGGTAGTATCGTCGCTAAGAATATGCAAGGCATTGGCAGCCATGTGGTCTACATCGCCCACATCGCTCAGAAAACCCGTAACACCGTCGATATTGATTTCGGGCAAACCGCCGGCATTGGTGGAGATAACGGGTACACCACAGGCCATGGCCTCCAGCGCCGCCAGACCAAAACTTTCTGACTGAGAGGGCAGGATAAAAAGATCGGCAATATTAAGTATCTCTTCCATCTGATCCTGTTTACCCAGAAAGCGCACATCGCCGCAATAAGGTAATTTTTTACAGCTTTCTTCGGCAGGGGGACGCTCTGGCCCATCGCCAATCATCAATAGCTTGGCGGGCATTTTGGCCCTTACTTTATTAAATACCTGGAGCACATCTTCCACCCGCTTCACTTTTCGGAAATTGGACACGTGTGCAAGTATGCGCTCTCCGTTGGGCGCCAGCATTTTTTTGAAGTGTTCTTTATTATTCCGGTAAAAACGCTGGGCATCCACAAAATTAGGTACCACATGTATCTCCTTTTCTATATCAAAGGATTTTATGGTTTCTTCTTTCAGGTTTTGGGAAACAGCTGTAATGGCGTTCGACTCGTTAATAGAAAAGGTAACGACGCAACCATAGGTAGAGTCTTTGCCGACGAGTGTAATGTCAGTACCATGCAGGGTGGTGATAAAGGGAATATCACGCCCCTGTTTGCGCAGCATTTCACGAGCAAAATAGGCCGATGAAGCATGGGGAATGGCGTAGTGTACATGAAACAAGTCCAACTGGTTGTTTACCGCCACATTCACCATGGTACTGGCCAGGGCGGTCTCGTATGGTGGAAAATCAAACAAGGGGTACTTAGGTACCATTACCTCGTGGTAATATATGTTGGGGCGGAAGGCATTGAGCCTGACCGGCTGTTGGTAGGTGATAAAGTGAATCTCGTGTCCTTTATTGGCCAGGGCCAGCCCCAGTTCGGTAGCCATAACGCCGCTGCCACCAAAGGTGGGATAACATACGATTCCTATCTTCATAGTATTGAATCTCAGAGGTACAAAAGGAAACAAAGGTAGTAAAATATAAAGCCCGTCTGGTAGACAGGCTTTATATCCCTATTGTTAATTCCTATGACTCCGTTTGCGCATTGGCAATCAGGTAAGCGCGTACCAAAGCACCGTCTTCAGGACTGAGTTTGGCTTTGGGAATCATTCTTTTCAAGACCCGGTCCCACTTCTCATGGCCACGGCTGTTCGGTTCAAATAACTTATGGCAGCGGTTGCAATTGTTCTGCCAGATGGTCTTGCCCTGGGCCAGTTGCTCCTCCGTATAGTTGGCCTTCATCTGCTCGGGGGTAGGAACCGGCTCGGCAGCAATGCTTTTAGCAGGCTTAGGGGAACAATTGACCATAGAAAAGACAAAAGTGCCTATGGCTATAACGCCGAAAATTTTCTTCATCTTAAGTACCATTTTGTACTTTCGAAGTTAGTACTTTGTCACAGTATTGTCAAAATATTTGTTTTTACCATACAGATTTTTCTTAGCCCTGCATTTATTATTCGTGATCGGCTGATCATTCTTCGTCAGAAAATTGCATTTTTGTGGTATGCAAATTTCAATAGTAGTAGCTGCATCTGAGAATAATGTCATTGGGGTGAACAATGCCTTACCCTGGCATTTGCCGGATGACTTGAAATTTTTTAAAAAGAACACCTTGGGTAAACCCGTGATTATGGGGAAAAACACCTGGCTATCTATAGGAAGGGCCTTGCCTGGTCGTCTTAACATTATTCTTTCTGCTTCGCTGGACCAGCAACTTCCTCAAGGTGTGCTACGTTTGAAAAATATACAGGATGCTTATAATTTTCTCTCCTCAGAAAATACGGAGGAGGCTTGCATTATAGGCGGTGAACAATTGTATGAAAGCGCCTTGCCGGCTACCAATACCATTTACCTTACCCGGGTACATACACATATAGACAAGGGTACGGCATTCTTTCCCGATGTTGACTGGAAAGACTGGATATTAAGCTGGGAGGAAACGCACCCGGTAGATGAGCGGCATGCTTTTCCTTTTACATTTCAACGCTGGGAGCGGAAACCGGCACATGTGTAATATCGGAGCGTACTTCAGCTACAGGTATAAAGCCAAAGGGAGGCATGGCACGCATTCCCCCTTTGTGTATGGACTGGTGGAGCAGGTGCTGCGAAAAACACCGCCACAAGCGCGCGAGGCCGCCCTTATTGCTTTTCTTAAGGCCCAGAACCTGAT
>JBEBUO010000166.1:0-5691 GCA_040393285.1 Taibaiella helva
CGTTCATAATACGATTGGTATTTTTGTGCTGTAATACTCTGCAACAGCGCCTTCTCCTGAGCCAAAGAGGTCGCGATCAGGCTATCAAGTTGGAGCAGCTGTGCCACCTCGCTGTCTTCGGCAAGTTCTTCTTCTGTGTCCATAAGGAACAGTAAAGATTTAATGACCTGGGCATGGTTGTTCTGGCTGCGTGCCGCAATATATATCTTCTTGGCGACCTCGTTGGCGGAACGAGGTAATCCTTGCTTCACGAGTTCGTTGGCCTCTTTCCACTGGGCCTCATAAGTATTATTCATAGCGTTTTTTTGTGCAAAAAGGCTTGGAAGTGCCAGCAGAACGGAGAGTAGAACAAGCAATTTGACTTTCATATCCTGTTGTTTTTAGTATAGAGACAAGCATTGTGGTATCGTACACCTTAGATGCCCGAAAGGTACGGATTCCACAAATAAGCAATTGGATAACCTGCATGTTTAAGGCTTTATGTTTCTCATAATTTAGCACTTCAGAACAGGCGCATTTTACATACATGATTTTTTATTTAAATTAAAATGTACTATATTCGTAGAAAAATATGCATGTCTCGTTTATTTCTTTCATCTGGCATAGAGGGCATATTAAGCTTGTTTTTCCCGCAACAGTGTGCCGCCTGCCACAGCTCACTTTTAACCGGTGAAAAGCTTATTTGCCTGCATTGCCAAATCCAGCTCCCGCAGACAAATTTGCATCAAATGAGGGACAACCAGCTTATGGAGCTCTTTGCGGGCAGACTTTCGTTAACTAAAGCTACAGCATTTCTATATTTTACCCAAACCGGTATGGTACAACGACTGCTTCATGAACTTAAATATAAAGACAATCAAGCTTTGGGGGTATTTTTAGGTAACTTATTTGGGCAGTGCCTTATGGAAAACAACTGGATGGAGGAGATTGATGCTGTTGTGCCCGTTCCTTTACATCGGCGAAAGCAACATGAGCGAGGCTATAACCAGACTGAGTTGCTTGCCGGCGGTCTGGGTGAAGCAACAGGTAAGCCCTGTCTGCCCCGGTTGGTGAAACGGATAAAGTATACGGAATCACAAACAAAAAAAAGCCGGTTGGCGCGTTGGGAAAATGTAAGGGATGTATTTTCCATTCAGGAACCACCTGCCCCAGGTATGAAGCACCTACTGTTGATCGATGATGTACTGACCACGGGTGCTACCCTCGAAGCCTGTGGACTGGCTATTATGAAGCAGTATCCGGAACTGCAACTATCCGTAGCTACGCTGGCCTGGGCCAGAGATATTTAATTTAAATAAAGGATAACCCGAAAATTTGTTTGGCAAAAACATTGTTTATATTTTTGATTACTTAACCATCACTTTAAAACCCTTTTTTCTATGCTTAGACCCTTACTAGCGGGCATCGCCTTGATCACCACTGCAAGTGCCACAGCCCAAATGCCTGATTTTTTTAAAAAATATGCTGCCAAACCTAATGCGCTTGTAAAGAATATCTTAAGCCGTCAGCAGTTACCTGCCCAGGCGGGTCAAAAGCCCACGGTAATCAAGCAGCGCGTGATTGGGATCGCCCAGAGTGACGGATTTTTCACCGACTCGCTAGCTTATGCTTATTCGGCTACGCGTGGATCTACCTATAGTTACAATGCATTCGGCGTAGGTTTTAATCTTGAATTTGACCCTGCTTATGCGCCTATGTACTATAATGAGTTTATGGCAAGTTACTCCGACGCCATGGAAGCGGATACGATAGCCGAATATTTCGATGGGGGCGTATATTATTATGCCGTGGCCAGTTATAATGATCAAGGCAAAATAGATTCCACCGTAAATATTTTTCCGGAAGAAGGTATTTCCAATAAAACTAAAGCCGGATATAATGCGGCCGGGTTATTGTCGGAGACCATCAGATACGAAATTCAGGGTAGCACTGAAACACCTGTGGAACTACGTAAAGTAGTATATAGTGAAGATAATGCACGACATCTTGCTGATACGCTGCACTACTGGAATGGTAACAACTGGCAACAAAGTCAGATCATTACCTACGACTATGATGGGCAGGGAAAGTTAACACATATGACCGCTTATGATCCCATGTCGCCAGATAATAACATTATGAATGCAAGTGTACTGTCTTACAATTCAGACGGTTTGCTCGAAGGTGTAAATGTATATATGGGAGAAGCAGTACCTGAGAACCTGTTTTTGGTGGATTCCATCACTTATCATCCGGGAACGGTTCTTTTTAGCAGCCTTAAGGAATTTTTTATATGGGGAGGAGGTGCCGAGGAGGGAATAGAGATTAGCAGGAGCTTCAATGATAACAACCTGCCCGACTCTGCGGTTTATTCCTATTATGAAGCTGGTACAGGTTGGGAGCTGATGGGCGCATTTGTATTTTCGTACAATGCCTATGCTAATCCTGAAACGGTGTGGATCTATAGCATCGAAGACGATGAAGAAGCAAGCATGGCCTTCTATTACGAAGAATATGATGATAATACGGGCATTGCCGATAAAGCGCGCATTTTAGACATTAAGGTGTTTCCTAATCCATTTGAGCAGGTCATCAATTTTCAGTTAAATGATGCAGGTGGCCAAGCTACAGCGGTTATTACAGACATGTTGGGCCGGGAAATGTATCGTGCTGCCATGCCCACTGTAAAGGGCCGGAATAGCATAGAGATTCCCGCCTTGAGCGCAGGTAATTATCTATTTCATATTCAGGATAACAACGGGAAAATGTATCGCGCCAAGATCACGAAGCAATAGCATTATTGCTCCAATTTCATATCAAATGCACCGTTTCTCAACCGGAAACGGTGCATTTGTTTTACAACGGTAAACCGCGGAAGCGCCAGGCAAAAAGGCCGGAATCCGGATACGACAAGAGCACCATTCCCCCACCGTAAATTCTTGTTTGCCTTTTCCAATTTTGCCGTACTTTTGCATCTCGGACGCCAGTCCGTTTTTTTGTGTACGGCAGTATGCCACCAGGTAAATCTCACTTTATGCCTTTAGATACGTCTATTAAATCTGTTTTAATTATTGGTTCTGGCCCGATTGTTATCGGACAAGCATGTGAATTCGACTATTCCGGATCTCAGGCGGCACGAAGCTTGCGTGAAGAAGGAATAAGCGTAGCCCTTATTAATTCTAACCCGGCTACGATTATGACAGACCCAATAATGGCAGATAAGGTTTACCTCTTACCCCTTACACCCGAAAGTATAGAACAAATACTGGAAGAGAACCAGATAGATGCGGTATTGCCCACCATGGGTGGCCAAACGGCGCTGAACCTGGCTAAAGAGGCTGAAGAATTGGGTATTTGGGAAAAATATAATGTGCGGCTTATTGGCGTGGATATTAAAGCCATTGATAAGGCTGAAGATAGAGAGTTGTTCCGTAACTGGATGCTGGAAATGGGCATCCCGGTAGCTCCGGCGCGCGTGGCCAACTCGTTGTTGGAAGGAAAGGAATTTGCTCAGGAAATTGGTATTCCGTTGGTGATAAGGCCTTCATTTACCCTGGGCGGCACCGGAGGCGGATTTGTAAAGCATAAGGACGAGCTGGAAGCGGCCTTGGATGCCGGCTTAAAGGCTTCTCCCATGCATGAGGTACTGGTGGAAAAGGCGGTATTGGGATGGAAGGAGTTTGAATTGGAGTTGCTGCGTGATATGAATGACAATGTAGTGATCATTTGTACCGTTGAAAACTTCGATCCGATGGGGATTCACACAGGTGATAGTATTACCGTGGCACCTGCAATGACCCTCAGTGATACCGCTTTTCAACTCATGCGTAACACGGCCATTAATATGATGCGTAACCTCGGCAATTTTGCCGGTGGCTGTAACGTGCAGTTTGCGCTGAATCCCGAAACGGAAGAAATTATAGCGATCGAGATCAATCCACGTGTTAGCAGGTCTTCCGCTCTGGCCTCAAAAGCTACAGGTTATCCTATTGCCAAAATCGCAGCCAAATTGGCTGTTGGGTACAATCTGGACGAATTGAAGAACCAGATTACCCAACATACATCTGCTTACTTTGAACCTGCTTTGGATTACGTAATCGTAAAAATGCCCCGTTGGAATTTCGATAAGTTTAAAGGAGCCGATGATACCCTTGGCCTGCAGATGAAGTCGGTGGGCGAGGTGATGGCTATTGGCAGGAGTTTCCCTGAAGCCTTGCAAAAGGCCTGTCAAAGCCTGGAAAACAATGCCACGGGCCTGGTATCCATCAGTCGCAGCCAAATGCGTCCGGAAGAATTGATGGATTACCTGAAACGACCTACCTGGGACCGCGTGTTCCGTATTAAAGAAGCGATGGAGGCGGGCATTTCAATAAAAACAATCAGGGAACTGACACAAATTGATCGCTGGTTTTTATATCAGATCCAGGATATTGTTAGCCTGGAAAGTAAAATCAAAGCATACCAGCACCTGGACAAGCTACCTGTTGACTTATTGCGTCAGGCGAAGCAAATGGGCTTCAGCGATGAACAGATATCTGCCCTCGTAAAGGATTGTAGTCCGGATGAGGTATACGAAAAGCGTAAAGCCGCCGGCATTACCCGGGTATTTAAAATGGTCGATACCTGTAGCGCGGAGTTTGATGCCCACACGCCGTATTTTTACAGCACTTTTGAACAAGCTGCCGAGCAAGACGCTCCTCTATAAAAAACATACTTTTTTAATGTAGGTGACTTTGCTGGGGCCACCAATCCTTTTACCCCAATGCGGGTAACGGCAACAGCGCATGCACCAGTTGTGCCGTTGAGCATACTGGCCCATGTATGTTGCAGTAAGGATGAATCGCTGCTTACGTTATCCTAAGCTAAGCCGGCGCCCATCCCCAGTTAAGTTGGCGTTTGGGGCATCATTAAACCCCAAGCTGTTCCCTGCCTGCATCAGTGAGTCGTTCAAAACTCCATAAGGGATCAAAGGTAAGATCTATTTTTACTACTCTTTCCGGGAATACAGCCTCTAATGCATTTGAGACACCGTTGGTAATGGCTTCTCCCATAGGGCAATGGGGCGTGGACAGGGTCATGGTAACGATAAGCAGGCCGGGCGTGCCAAAATCAAGGCCATATATCAGGCCAAGGTCCACTACATTGACGAAAAGCTCCGGATCGATCACTTTGTACAGCGCCTCCTGTGCTTTTATCTTCTCGGAAAAATGCGGGTCTCCAATGTCCGGGGTCATGAGCTTATATCAGTTTTGTGAAACAGGACTTGTAGCAGGTTGTAAACGTAAACAAAGGCCAGTATGATCCAGGTAAATAAAGCTATGCGCAAAAGCAGATACCATTGTAGCAGGACAGCGGTAGTGAGTAACAGTAAAGCCGCGATCAACAGGTAGAATTGATAGGTGACAAGTCTTTCGCTGTAGAGGTCTTTAGGCAAAGGTACCTTTACTTTACCGCTGAGCATTTTATAATGCGTGTTCCATACGATGAATGGCAAAGTTTTAAAAGTCATACCCAGTATCAGACTGCTGATCCATCCCATAAATAAGAAGATACCATAAAGCATAATCCAGCTATGTCCTTTTTGTGGGTAATAACTAACCCCTAACGCAACGAAAGCTAGCAACAGGCACAGGAAGGAGACGAAAGTATGTTTCATGAGCAGATCTGTTTTCCTTCTTACCCGGTTCTTGTAAGCGTCGTATAAATAAATCA
>JBEBUO010000167.1:0-5651 GCA_040393285.1 Taibaiella helva
GAAAGTTTCCTTTATTGACTATTTTCGGTTCCGATTATCGGGTACATAAAATGCGATTACTATTACTATTCTTGCTGACCGGCTTCGCTTCCTTTATGGTGCAGGCCCAGAGTTCCGTACCCCTGAAGTGTTATAAACTCTACTTAAAGGGGCAGGAGCATTTGCGGAAGAAGCAATATGATAAGGCAACACAGGCGCTGGAGCGAAGTATTCGCTGTCACCCTCAATACCTTGAGGCTTATGATGCTTTAAGCGACTTGTATCTTATGACAGGAGCTTACCAAGCTGCCTCTGAAACCTTGAACAAGGCCTCTTCTGTGTGCACCGCCTGCCGGCAATCCTATGCCTTGAAGCTGGCCCGGGCTTTATGCCGGGTAAGGTTATACGACCAGGCGGAGCAGGCCCTTAATAAATGGGGAACAGCACCCGAAGACAACAGTGCATCGGGCACCGAATATCAATTGTTGAGAAAAAATATACAGTTTGGCCGTTATCTGGCGGGGAGACCCGAAACCCACACACCGGTGAATATGGGTGCCAGAATCAATACCGGCTTCGACGAATATTTTCCGTCTATCAGCCCGGACGACAGCACACTTATATTTACCCATCGCACTAATGGTATGGATGAGGACTTCTTTTTAGCGAGAAGGGATTCCTGTGGCGGATGGTTTTTGGCGCGGGATATGGGTGCTCCACCTAATTCGATGCAACAGGAAGGCGCGCAAATGCGTTCCGCGGATGGACGGTATCTTTTTTTTATGCGTTGTGGTAACCGTAGCCTCAACGGATGGGAGGGAGGCGGTTGTGATCTTTATTTTTCCTACACACAGCCCGGCGCGTGGTCGCAGCCCGTGCCGTTTGGCGCTACTATCAATACACCGGCTTTTGAAGGCATGCCTTCTCTTTCTCCGGACAACCAGGTGCTGTATTTCGTAAGCGACCGAGCGGGTGGTTACGGAGGAAAAGATATATGGTATTCCAGATTTGAACAAGGATTATGGCAAATACCCGAAAATGCCGGACCGGAAATCAATACGGCATTTGATGATACAGCCCCCTACATTGCAGCGGACAACCAAACGCTTTACTTTACCTCAAACGGGCACCCGGGGCTTGGTGGCAATGATATTTTTTACAGTAAGAAGGATAGTGCAGGACGCTGGCAGCGCCCGGAGAATATGGGCTACCCCTTCAATTCTCCCTATGAAGATGTGAGTCTTGTAGTAAGCGCCAACGGGCAAAAGGCTTATTTTGCCTCTGACCGGCCTGGTGGTATCGGAGGGATGGATCTGTACGAGGTAAACCTGCATGAAGCAGCCAGGCCGGAACCCTATACATTTGTGTACGGAATGGTGTACGACAGTATCGGGAGGTCTATGTTGCCTTACGCGACCATTGAATTTTACAAGGCCGGGACCAATGAACTACTGTACCAGTTTATGGGCAACAGGGGAGACGCCAGTTTTATGGGGGCAGTGGCCCTGGAGCAGGAAATGTATATGAAAGTCTTCAGAAATGGCTTTTTGACACATGAGGACACCCTTTACTTCGATGAGGTGCGTGCCGCGGCGCCGGATACGCTTTCTGTTGCATTGCTGCCATTTGACTATAAGCCTGTTTTGTACGATACCTTGCTTACTACTTTATGCTATGCTAAAGACGAAACAGATCTTGCTGATAGTATGAAGGACGAGCTCAGTAAGTTATTGCAGCCCTTTATCGGTAAGCGTTTCGTGGAATTTGTAGTGAAAGGTGTAGTGACGAACTCAGCCAATCCCGCTACGGCGACCAACCTGTCCTACACGCGGGCGGAGCATATTACCGAGCTCTTGCTGACTATGGGAGTTGATGCGTTCTATATCCATACCTATGGAGGTGGGCAGGTAACTATGGAAGGTGGGCAGGCAGATACCAGTTTGCCCGTAGTGTATCCGGGCGTGGAACTGATCATCCGGAAGCCCTAGCCTTTTACCACATAGCCCCATTCCGAAAGCCACTGGATTACCTTTTGACGATAGTCGCCCTGAATAAGTATAAAGCCGTCCTTTACACTGCCTCCGGCTCCACATTTAGTTTTGAGGCGCTTGCCCAGCATGATAAGGTCTTCTTCCCGACCGGTAAATCCTTCTACCAGGGTAACTGTTTTCCCGGCCCGTTGCTTCTTGTCAAGCAGCACCTTTAATTTTTGTTTTTCAGGTGCAGGGGTTTCCTGAAATGGCTCGGGTGTTTCCTGCATCATCTCCGGATTAGTAGAGTACACCAGTCCGCTCAATGTATTTAGTTTCTTTTTTGTCATATTGCAGCGTTTTTATCCTAACAAAGCGCGCTTAAGTCGCCAAAGGGTAGATGGCTGATGCGTAAAACTAAGGTAGTTTTTTCGTTCACCACCAAACCGCCTGAAAAAGGGTTCTATGCCGCTATCCATACTACCTTCGAAATCGAAAATAACCAGGCCTCTGCTTTTAGCCCAAAGTAGGGCGTTCCAGATCAAAAGACAAATCGTGCCATGGTGGGCCTTTTCGAGATCCGTAGCACTCATTAACAGGTACATGCACTGTTCATCGTGAACGGTAAAAATGCAGCCATGCACGGCACCCTGTATGTTTTTAGCCACCCATAGCCGGCCCTTCCCTTCCAAAGTGCTGCTATTGACTATCGCAGGGATGATATCCCGTCCGTAGATGTATTTCTTGTTCTTTCGGGTAAATGTATCCCGGTGCAAATCCATAAGTTCCGGTAGGTATGCTTTACCGGTATGTATCTTGTACAGGGGTTCAGCCTGCTGAATCCGCTTTCGATGGGCGTTTTTTATAGCAGCAAAAATGCGTTCTTCGTCTTGCTGAAGGTCAATATGGTAAGTGATCTTATTACTATTGTCAAACCCTTTATGATGCAGCAGCAAAAAATTAGAAAAAGAAGGTGAAGCCTGAAGGTCAAAGCTGTCGTATTGAGGTATTTGTTGCCACAACTCTTCAAAAACAAGTGCTTCCCAATTCAGTTTTTTATCGGCAGAAAGGCCTGGCGGATACAAAAAGAAGGGTCCTAAGTAGGGTGTCAGGGGAGGGTTGCGCAGAATTGTTAAGCCTATTTTTTGCTCTACCTGATAGGGGAACACACCGACCACCATTCCTTGCAGCTCGACCAGCGCTATGTCCCATGTAGTACTTACTGCGTCCAGCCACCAGGGTTGGAAAAACACAGGCAGACGTTTGTGGAGCTCCGTTAGGGAAAGGTATTTTGCTTTATTATTCATGCGCAAATGACAAGGGAAGAATGCCGCCCTCAGCAGGTAGCAATATTACAAAAAATGCAGGTTGAACAGTCTTAAGAAAGTATTTGTGCTATGCCAAAAAGGAATGAATGGACGCAGCCAGGGCTTGGGCATGCGTGCCAAACAACATGGTCTGATGGTTACCACCAACCCCTTTGTAGGCACAGTCGTTCATCAGTTCGGCTGTTTCCCTGGCTTTGAAATCGGGCAATAGCGGTTGCCCCATGGTATAATCATCCAGTGCATTGAGTAGGATAGCGGGTTGCCGGGCCTTACTGAAATGCTCCGCCCAGGGTTCGGCCGCCGTTCCTGCGGCAGCTTCCAGAATATTGGTAAGATTAGATCTCGGATTTACTGTGCCATCCTCACGCACAAATGCGTCTGCCTTGTAGTAGGTCTCCAGGTCTTTATCCCACAGCGTGTTTTGAGGCGCCCTCTTCATTTCTTCTAAAAAATCTTTCAGGGACGGGTACGTTGTATCCAGTCGGGCCAGGGTAGGTGTGAGCATTTCCATCACATTGGTATTCATTTCCATAGCCGCATCCAGAAGAACCAGTTTGCTTACCTTTTCGGGGTAGCGCGCGGCAAGGTATACACTCAGCAGCCCTCCGTAAGAGTGGCCCCCAATAGTTGCGCTATCAATGGCCAGGTGATCCAATAAACCCAGCATGTCTGCGGCGTGATCCTTATAGGCATATCCGAAGGCGGGTTTGTCGCTTTCCCCCCTGCCGCGCAGGTCGGGAGCTACTAACCTGTAATGATCGGCGAGCCCGTGATGCCATAAGCCGCAAAATGCATGTGCATTGGCGGTCAGGCCATGAAGCAGAACGAGTAAGGGTTTGGTGCCTCCGGTATCAAAATAGCGTAACTGAATGCCGTTTACACTGATAAAATGTTGGTCCATGTTAGATGCGTCTTTGAAAAGTAATTAATGTATCGTTGTAACAAGTAGCTCAAGTTAGTGTGCGGTCCAACCGGCATCTATCGGCAAGGCGATGCCTGTTATTGTTGCTGCTGCCGCCGTATCTGCCAGGAAGAGAATGGCCTCGGCAACAGCATCAGTCGATATGAACTCCTTCACGGCGTGTTCGGCCAGAAACACTTTGGCGATGACCTCTTCTTTTGACATATGATGCGTTTTTATCTGATCCGGAATTTGCTTGTCCACAATAGGTGTGCGTACATATCCCGGACAGATGGCATTTGCTGTAATGCCTAGTGGGCCGCCTTCCAAGGCCAGTACTTTGGTCAATCCGATAAGCCCGTGCTTGGCCGCCACATAAGCACTTTTGAAGGCAGAGGCCACCAGTCCATGTGCGGACGATACGTTGATGATGCGGCCAAATTTGTTGGTTTTCATGGCTGGCCACAATGCTTTTACGGTATGAAAAGCAGCGGAAAGGTTAATATTGATAATATCTGTCCATTTATCATCGGGGAACTCATCGATCGGCGCCACGTATTGAATGCCGGCATTGTTAACCAGGACTTCAACAGCGCCAAAACGGTCAAGCGCAAGCATTGCCATCTCGCTGATCTGTTCGGGATAGCGCATGTCGGCAGCGGAAAAGAGATGGTCTATTCCATGCCTTGCCGCTACATCAGCCGCTATATCGGCGCCATCATTTTCTATGCCATTAAATATAATATTGTAACCTTTCTTAGCGAAGGCCTCCGCTGTAGCTAAGCCTATACCACTTGTGCTACCTGTAATTAAAGCTGTTTTTGCCATTTGTAGGAATTGTGGTGTATCAAAAAATTAAAAAGGACTGTTCCAGTCTGACCACGCCGGAAACAAGAGGTCCCGATCTGATACAATAGGTTGGGGTGTTGTCCAGTCCATACCGAAGCTGTTATAAAGTATGCCTGTATCTGCATCGGGGTCATAAGCCGAAGATACGAGATAAAGGGTCATGGCATCGTCTGTAAGGCTTTTAAAGCCATGGGCAAAACCCTCAGGGATAAGCAAGGCCTGATGGTTGGTAGCCGATAGTTCCGTTGCATAGAACTGGCCATAAGTAGAGCTGGAACGCCTCAGGTCCAGGGCTACATCAAGGATGGCTCCCCGGGGGCAGCATACTATTTTCGTGTGTTGATGTGGTGGTAGCTGAAAGTGCATGCCTCTGATGACGTCTTTTTTGGAAAAGGAATAATAACTTTCTTTTAAAGTAAAATCAAGCCCCTGCCGGGAGAAATCGGGCTCATTAAAGATTTTTACGAAACTTCCGCGATTATCGGAGAATGCAGGTAAAGTGACTTGAAATGCGCCCTGAAGCGGTGTGGGTTGAAAATGCGCCATGTTGAAGTAGAAGAACAATCAAAAATACTATTTCCTATACAAGCAGAAAAATAGCCCTTAACATTTTTTTGCTACCTG
>JBEBUO010000168.1:0-5646 GCA_040393285.1 Taibaiella helva
CACTTACAACAAAAGACTTTTAATTCATATAAATGGTTGGTAAATAATTTGGATAACTATCGATCATTTGCCCGGCAGGCGTTCAAGCTCGTGAATATCATTTACCTTTGTACGGCAAAAATATTCCTCACTTTTTCTATATTTTTATGAACAACGGTTATTTTTATTTTGCTGAACCTAAAAACGAACCTGTACGTAATTACGCCCCCGGATCGGCTGATGCAAAGCTGCTTAAAGAAGCGATTACAGAACTTAAAGCACAAACGGCTGACATCCCCATGTACATCAATGGTAAGGAGATACGCACAGGTAACAAAAAAGAAATCAGGCCACCTCACGAAACGAGTCACCTCTTAGGATATTTTCATGCTGGTGATGCGCATCATGTGGACGAGGCAATTGACGCGGCGCTAGCGGCACGCGCCACCTGGGCCGCTACCAGTTGGGAGCACCGTGCTACTATTTTTCTTAAAGCTGCTGAACTGCTGGCTACCAAGTACCGCTATAAGATGAACGCGGCTACCATGCTGGGACAAAGTAAAAATGCCTACCAGGCAGAGATCGACAGCGCTTGCGAACTAATCGACTTCCTTCGGTTTAACGTGCACTTTTTAAGTGATATCTATCGCCAACAACCCATCTCTCCCGAAGGGTTTAACAACAGGATGGAATACCGGGCGCTGGAAGGCTTCGTACTTGCTGTTACCCCTTTTAACTTTACGGCCATTAGCGGAAACCTGCCAGCAGCACCTGCGATGTGTGGCAACGTGGTGGTATGGAAACCAGCCAATACACAAGTATATGCCGCTGCACTATTCATGGAGATCATGAGAGAGGCCGGCTTGCCGGACGGAGTGATTAACCTGGTGTATACCAGCGGTCCGGTAGTGGGCGAAAAATGTTTTGCTCATCCTGATTTTGCCGGCGTACACTTTACCGGCTCTACCGGCGTATTCCAGGGCATGTGGAAAAGCATTGGCAACAACATCGCCAAATACCGCTCCTATCCACGCATTGTAGGCGAAACCGGTGGTAAGGACTTCGTATTTGTACATCCAAGTGCTAATGTAGATAGCGTGGTGGCCAATCTTGTACGGGGTTCTTTTGAATATCAGGGACAAAAATGTTCTGCCGCTTCACGCGCTTATCTGCCATCCAATCTGGCCGAAGAGATCAAAACCAAATTTCTGGCAGAGATTAAAACCTTAAAGATGGGACCCGTGGATGACTTTACCAATTTCGTCAATGCAGTCATCGACGAAAAATCATTTGACAACCTCGCCAAATTTATTGATGAGGCCAAGAACAGCAATGATGCCACTATTATTGCCGGAGGCGGATATGATAAGACTAAAGGCTACTTTATTGAACCTACAGTAATCGAGGCTAAAAAGCCGGATTATGTCACCATGTGTGAAGAGTTGTTTGGGCCGGTACTGACCCTGTATGTATATGATGAAAAGGAATGGGAATCCATGCTGGACATTGTAGATCAGACTTCTGGCTACGCACTTACCGGTGCTATTTTTTCAAATGACCGTTACGCTGTGGAATTCATGACCAAAAAGCTCGTCAATGCAGCGGGTAATTTTTACATCAATGACAAACCTACCGGTGCGGTGGTAGGGCAGCAGCCCTTTGGCGGAGCTCGTGCTTCCGGCACCAATGATAAGGCAGGATCTATCCTTAACTTATATCGTTGGTTAAACGCCCGCACCATCAAAGAAACATTTGTACCCGTTACCAACTATCGCTACCCCTTCCATGCGGAATAAATAACAACACTGCTTAAACGCAACAGGTACGTTTCCTAAGACGTACCTGTTTTTTTTATCCCAGTTCGCGGATTTATACCCTTCCACCTGCCTCAAATCCTAAAATTGCGCTAAAGGATACATAAACTTTTCGCTGTTATGATTTTTTTGCACTAACTTTCTTCTCCTATTCGTGCTTGCTAACATGCACTATATGTTACAAGCCAGCATTTTATTTAACCTTCTAATACCTGTTTTATGAATTTAAAAAATGTAGTCTTATCCTGTGCTGTGATTACCGGTCTTGCCTTCGGCCTGCCTTCCTGTAAATCGCAGGAGAAAAAAGATGCGGAAGCCAAAGCCAAAATAGAGGCCACTTTAACGCCCGGCATTACGGTTGAAGTAAAGGATGGTGTGGCCACTCTAGATGGAGAGTTCCCTGATGAGGCAGCGAAAACAGCAGCAGAAGCCACAGCCAAAAACGTGCCCGGGGTCAAATCTGTGGTGAACAACGGTACGGTAACGGCACCGGTAGTCATCAATCCTGATGAAGCATTAATCACCGGTGTTAATGGTATTGTACAGCAATATCCAGGCGTAACAGCTACCGTAAATGATGGCGTGGTAACCCTTACCGGCGAAATCAAAAAAGCAGACTGGATGCAACTGAAACCCATGATTGATGCATTGCGCCCCAAACAGGTGGTAAATACTGACCTGAATGTAAAGTAGCAGATCAAAAATTGCCGGGTATTCAGCTACCTGGCCCATCTCTTAACTTCTAACACACTAAATCCATAAATTATGGCTTTACAAGATAAATACGCAGAACTCATCAATGCCGCCCGTGACGGAGGGACTACAAACCTGCAAGTTCGGGAACAGGATAATGTACTTTACATTGACGGAGAAGCACCTTCCGGTCAGACAAAAGATAACCTTTGGGCCATCTACGACCGTATTGACCCCAACTTCAAATCGGGCGACGTAGTGATGAACATTAATGTATCACCTGCGGCGCCGTCCACCCGTCTTAAGGTAACCACCAAAAGTTCCAACCTCAACGTACGCAAAGGCCCGGGCACTGATCAACCCATTGTGGGCAAAGCGGCACATGAGTCGGAAGTAACCCTGCTTAGTAAATACAACGAAGGTTGGTTCTTGATACGTACCAGCGATGGTGTGGAGGGATACTGCGCAACCGAGTACCTGACAGCTTTATAGCGGACAACAAACACCAATCCACAGAAGAGGCTGTCCTAAAACCGGACAGCCTCTTCTGTTTACAGTCCATCTCTTCTTCCCAGCTCAGGGATGGGTGCTTAATTTTTTGATCATGTCGGCAGACAAGCTGTCGGCATAGGGACCAAAAGCATTCATAAGTACGCCCTTTACGCCATGCGTCTCCGAAGCAATAGCATACACCACATGCTCATCACCGGGGTCGGTCATGCCTTCAAAACGAAACACTTCATCGATCACAAAATCCTCAGGACTCAGCTTTTTTTGTCCGCCATCATAAGTAAGGCAATCCTCATCCAGATTAAAGTCGTAAGTATATCCCTGCTCATGCAACCAGGCCATAGCCTCAGTAACGGTACTAAATGCCTTATGCTGATCTGCGGTATTCATAGAAAAAAATTTTAGGTTGGCGTAAAGAAAGGGTCGATGATATGATAACAAACCCGGCTGTTAAAAAGTTCACTTAACCCAGCGAGGCCCAACCCAGGAGCAACCAGCCCAATACAATAAGCGGGGCCGGTATGCGTGTAAATTGTAATAAACAAAAAGTAATGACCACAACGATAATACTATTGTAGTCAAAATGCACCCTGTTGATCTCGCGAAACAACATATAACCCGATGCCCATATGACACCGATGATAACTGCATTCATGCCCTCCAGAGCACGGTAAATAACAACATGCTGTTTGAGGTTGTGGTACACGGGAAAAAGAAACAAAAGCAAAAGTGTACTGGGCAGAAATATAGCCAGAATACTGACCAGGCTACCTGCCAGTTGCCAGGCTGCACCATATTCACTCATGGCCACACCACCAATAAAAGCGCACACAGAAAACACCGGCCCCGGCACCGCCTGCACCATCCCAAATCCCGTCATAATATCAGACGAAGAAATAAAAGGACTCACTCCCCTGTTGGCGGGAAGCGTCACAAATTGCGCCAGCATCATGGGTATTAAAGCCTGTCCGCCGCCAAACACAATAGTACCGAAACGATAAAAATTCTCAGTCAGGTTAAAAATCCGCCGATGTTCCCACTGCTGCACACGAGCCAGCTCACTTAGAAAACCGATGATCACGAAAACAGCAGCAAAGAGCCAGAGATTCATCCACCGCACAGGCTTTGGCTTTTCCACTTTCTTGGGGATACGCTTACCACTGAAATTAGTGATAATGCCTGCCAGCAACAGCAGTACAGGAAAGATCCAGGGCCGGGGCAATAATATAGTAACAATTATGCCCATGGCCATAATAAGCCAGGTAACACTACTGGTAATGGCTTTCGGCATCATCCGGTAGGCAGCGTAACATACAAAACCAACCGCCATGGGTTGTACATAATAAAACAGATTAGGAGCCAGGGTGCCTTCGTCCAGGTGCACAGCTAAAAAACCCAAAGCGGTCATCAGCACAGTAGCCGGAGTCATCCATATCAGCAGCGTGACCAAGGCCAGCGGCACGCCTCCTCGTTTATAACCGATCAGGGTAATGGTTTGCGTGGAAGAGGGTCCGGGAAGCATCTGGCAGAAGGCGTTATATTCCAGCAATTCCTCCTCCGTCACATCTCTACGCTTTTGCACAAAGGTTTTGATCATCATACCGATGTGTCCGTGAGGTCCGCCAAAAGCAGTGAGCGCATAAGCAAACACCGCCTTCAGAAAGGGAATGTGACGTAAAAACATAAGCTTCAGATCTGATGAAGGATAAATACTGCGGTAGGCCCAGCCACTAGATTTCCCGAAGGCTCAGCTGCCCGCCGGCACGAATACCTCTTTCCGATAATTGCAGCTGACACATTTCGTGGCGTGCATCATGTTCGAAATACAGCAACCAATCCCCGGTTACAGCTTCCTGTAGTAATCTTTTCTTTTCGCTTAAGGTATCCAGCGGGCGCATGTCGTAGCTCATGATCCAGGGCAGGGAAATATGCGCCATACTGGGCAACAGGTCCGCACAGTAGAGCAAGGTTTTGCCTTTGTACGTCAACTGTGGTAACATCATGGCCTCTGTATGTCCATGTACATAACGTATCCTGAAGTCCCTGATCCATTCCGCTCCATCTGCTACCGAAATAAATTGAAGCTGTCCGCTATCTGCTAAGGGTTGAATATTTTCTTTTAAAAAGGAAGCCTTTTCGCGGTCGTTGGGGTGTACAGCCCAGTCCCAGTGTGCCTGGTTACTCCAGTATTGCGCCCGCTCAAATGTGGGTACAAGGCGATCGCCAGATCGCTTTACGGCACCGCCTACATGATCAAAATGCAGGTGGGTAAGAAATACGTCCGTAATATCTGAAGTACTGAAACCATGCTGTCGGAGCGAGCGTTCCAGGGAATCTTCACCATGTAAATAATAATGACTGAAGAATTTTTCATCCTGTTTATCCCCGATACCGGTATCAATCAGGATCAGGCGACCATCTGTTTCTACCAGCAGGCAACGCATTGCCCAGGTACAAAGATTGTGCTCGTCTGCCGGATTCAGCTTTTGCCAAAGGCTTTTGGGTACTACCCCATGCATGGCACCGCCATCCAGCTTAAACAATCCGGTCTCTATTGTATAAAGTTGCATATCCTTGTTTTTCTGTTCAAAAGGCTAAATTAATAAATGGAGCCTGAAATCGGGCAAGAATATAAAAACAGGTGTTAACC
>JBEBUO010000169.1:0-5639 GCA_040393285.1 Taibaiella helva
GGTACCGCTACTTTCGGTACCTGCGTGTGTGATAGGGATTCGGAATGGGTCTTGATCTTCAACTCCTTGTCCCGCACTTTAAAGACATAATATTCATCCTGGTAATGACGTTTTTTTGCTTCCCAGTTCTTCAGCAATTCCAGGTTCTTGGGATCAATCTCCAGGGTTACTTTCTGATATACTTCCTGAAGTTCTTTTATAAGGCGGTCCTTGTCTTCAATGGCGGTATCCTGTAGCGTTTCTATAGTTTTGTGGATGCCAAAAAGTTTTTGCGCCACGTTGGCTTGTTCCCCGGCACGCTTATCGTAGGCCCTGTTGTTTTCGGCAATCTCACTCAGGTATCGGGTTCTTGCCGGCGGGATAATAAATATTTTTTCGCTCATTTCCTCACTCGCATGGAAATCGGATTGGAGGTCGGCGCCGGTCTTTTCAACAATTTTATCCATCAGCGCACGATACAGTGTATTGGTACCGGGATCATTGAACTGGGAGGCTATAGAACCATAAACCGGCATGTCATCCGGGCTTTTTTCAAATAACTTATGATTACGCTGGTATTGTTTTTTTACATCGCGTAAGGCATCCATCGCTCCTCGTTTGTCAAACTTATTTACCGCAACAATATCTGCAAAGTCCAGCATATCGATCTTTTCCAACTGCGTGGCGGCACCATATTCAGGTGTCATCACGTACATGCTCAGGTCACAATAATCGGTGATCTGCGTGTCGCTTTGTCCAATACCCGAGGTTTCCAGTACAATCAGGTCATATTGAGCGGCCTTTAGGATATTGACCGCATCGTAGATGTACTTACTTACGGCCAGATTGCTTTGCCGGGTGGCCATAGAGCGCATATATACACGGTCATTGCGGATCGCATTCATACGAATACGGTCGCCGAGTAAGGCCCCGCCGGTCTTTCGTTTAGATGGATCTACAGAGATGATACCAATGGTCTTATCTTTGAAGTCCAGGATATAGCGCCGCACCATTTCGTCTACCAGTGAGCTTTTTCCTGATCCCCCGGTACCGGTTATACCCAATACCGGTGTTTTACTCTCCGCAGCTTGTTGCGCTACTTTTTTAAGCATGGCCTTTGTTTCTTCTGCGTCGGGAAAATTTTCGGCCGCAGAGATCAGCCGTGCCACGGCAGCCGGGCTTTTGTCGGTTATGTGTCCCAGCGCTCCATTCAACTGGTTGCCTGTAGGGAAGTCACTCTTTTTCAAGAGGTCAATGATCATACCTTCCAGGCCCATAGCCCTGCCGTCGTCAGGAGAATATATTTTGGTGATACCATGCTGTTCCAGTTCGTCTATTTCGGTAGGCAAAATAACACCTCCGCCACCAGCAAAGATGTTGATATGACCACATCCTTTTTCCTTGAGCAGGTCGTACATATACTTCAGGTACTCCACATGGCCACCTTGATAGCTGGTCATGGCTATGGCATTGGCATCTTCCTGTATGGCACAGTCCACTACATCCTGTACGCTTCTGTCATGGCCCAGATGAATCACTTCAGCACCGTTGGCTTGCATAATACGGCGCATGATATTAATGGCTGCATCGTGACCGTCAAAAAGAGAAGCGGCAGTAACAATGCGGATTTTGTTTTGAGGTGTGTATGACATATAACTCATTGAAATCAATAACCTGCCGTCATAAAAGGACGAACTTATAGGTTATGTGTGTTGTTTAAATACTTGCTTTACGGCGCAAATTTACAATAATATCCTGCTATTTAGGGCATGACGGTTTATTGAACAGAACCTAAGGGTCTATAAGTATACGATCTTAAATTCCCAATGCTCCTTGCCACTTTTTATTTTGAGGATATATATGCCTTTCACCATGGCCAGCTGGTTCAGGTTCAGCCTTGATTGCCCACTATAATAAGGCGCCTCTATTTTTCCGTAGTTCACCCTTTGGCCTAAGCTACTGAAAAGTGCCCATTCCAGGGTTTCGTGGTTGCCTTTAATCCAGTCAATGGTAAGGCTGCCTTCCGTTACGGGATTGGGATATACGATTACCCGACCCGCGCGGCCGTCCCAATCCAGTCTTCTGATAAGGCTTAAACCGGATGCGCCATTCTCCAATTCATATTGTATCCGGTAAAAAACCGATGGGCTTTGGCCCAGTACAGGCAGGTCGGAATAGGTATAGACGCGCTCATCCGACCCGCTGGCTGTCACCGTAGCTATCGTGGCGAATTGTAGTGAGGTGTCGGCACGTTGCAGGTGGTAGTTGACCATCCGGGTATTGAGGCTGGATTGCCACTCCAGCAAGGCGGCCTCGTTTCCCTGGTGAGCGGCCGTAAAATTAAACAGATCAGCAGCTATGTGTTGGTCTTGCGTCGGTCCGCCATCATTGAACCAGTATTCCGAAAAGCTGCCCAGTTTGACTGTGGCGTAGTAGCCTTTATCATAAGGTACCCAGCTGAGTTGCTCCCTTGGAATAAAATGATAAGCTCCGCTAAGATTATCTTCCAGCAGGTTGTTTTCCCTGGATTTATCTTCGTCCGCGTATTGGGTGATGCCCAGTTGCTGCACCTCAACTACCTGGCTGCAGGAGTAGCAGGTGCCGTCTTCGCGGATAAGGCGCATGGCCTCGTCAGGGATATAAAACCTAACGGTAAGGCTGTCTGAAAGGGTACTGTTACTTTGGATGACGAAGTTTTTTGGCAAAAAGTACTGGCTGCTGTCGGCATTGATAAAATGTGCATGTTTGTAGGCCTGGGCACTCACACTGGCGAGACTTGTCGGGCTATTTATGGATAAGGCTAAGTTGTTTTGCTCCAGGTAGTTCACTTCCTGCATGGCCGTCAGGTCGTGGCTGATGGGCGCAACAAATTTTTCTTCATCAAAAATAGGATACTCCAGATCGTAGATATGGATATCATCCAGGGCCACGCCTTCCAGACTGGCACCCTGGTCGGTCCATAATACAAAACGGAATGAAATAACAGGTGCCGCTGTAGGCAAGGGTATCGTAGCCACGTGCCAGTAGGTTTCATCGGGTTGGGTCCAGGCCTGGGCACTGTCATTGTGATACCAGTTGGTGCCTTCGCCTGCGGCTCCCAGTCGTTGCCAGGTATGGCCATCGTTGCTGTATTCTACATAAGCCACGTCATACACGGACTCGCCCGGAAGTTCGATGTCGGTGGCCAGATGGAAGCTTAACATGGGATGTTGCAAAGCGCTGATGTCGAAGCAAGGGCTGTACAAATAGGACAGTTCCCGGTTGTTATAACTGCCTTCCAGGTTCGTTTTCCAGGCCTTATGGCCACTTGCAGCGTGATTTATTTTTGGGGCAGTAGGGCTGCCATAGGCCCAGCTCGACTGGTTGCCTTCGGTAAAGAAATACCCGTCGTTGTCCTCAAAGTCCTGTAGGTAGGGAAAGCTGTTGATGACGGGTTGGTTGATGATGCGCAGATCCAGCAGGCTGTCATTCAGCCTGTAGGTATCGGTGGCCACGTATACCCAGGCAGAGAGCTGGTGGGTGCCGATATTCGAAAGGTTCATGGTTTGGGGAAACGTAAAAGTAAGCGTATCCTTACCGGGAATGGAATCTATCGTCTCGGTAATTATGGCCTGTCCGTTTAGCTGGTAAGATACCTGGATATCGTAGATGGTATGCAAAACGCCATTCCTGACCTTTATGGTTAAAGGTACCTGATCGCTCAATCCGCAGTTGTAATGAAAAACATCATCAAATCCCAGGAGTTGTGCATCATCTGTTACGGTATACAACTGTACCTTGTCAAAGGTGAGACCGTTTCCAAAATAAGTAGTACTGATCATCGAGGTGTCATACTGTCCAAACCGGACCTGTGTGCTGCTGGAAAATTGTTGTCCCGCTGCCGACAGAAAGTCGGAAAGAGACAGAGAGCCGCTATTATGCACCATGCCCAGGTTATTGCTGTCAATTTGATAGGTAAATAGTGGCAGCCAGGGATCCGTATCACTTCCCCGAAGCCACACCTGGTTGCCCGTGTCGAACTTAGGTACGCCATGCATCAGGTACTCAAATTCGCATCGTACTTCGTCCTCAGGTGTGGCATATCCATCCAGGTTAAAGGTACCTGTGAGGGTGTTAAAACTACTGCCTTCAATGTCGTGACGCTGGTTGCCGGCATTATCTAGGCTCATGGATTGTACCCCGTCTATGGAGATTTCTGAGGTGACAAAATTGCGTACCCTGCCTTTGGGTTGACTGGCCGTAAAGTCCCACCTGTCAGCACCTGGAAGACCCATGAAGGCACTGCCCATGTGGGTCGCCAGGCTTACCCCTTCAAATCCTTCTTCATAGCCCTCGCTCAGGTCAATGGGAGGATTGGGTAACTGGTGAAAAACAGCCGTCAGCGAATCGTTCGCCTTCACGGGGTCGTTAACTTGGAGGTTGGTCACTGCTACCGCTATCTGGTACGCACCGATGCCGGAAAAATCCAGGCTACCCACTTCAAGCTGCAAAGTGCCTGTAGGTGGAATGACCGTCGTTATATCCTGGCTTTGCCAGGCGCCTCCGTTTACCCGGTAAGAGACCCGGTAATGGCTGGCCGGCGCATCGTCCTGGTTTTGTAGTGTCAGGACAAGAGCTTCGTTGCTGGTTAAGGCATTGCTGGTCGCTACACGGCCGCTACCCGGCTGCGCCAGACTTAGCAGGTGCAGGTCGCCGGGCGTAACGGCGGCGCAGCTACCCGTATTGGGCATAGCTTCCAGGGCTATAGCCCTAATGCCGGTGCTGCCATTGATTACCGGTGCTACAGATACCCAGTAGGTCTCCGTAGGGTCGAGGCCATAAAAAGTGTAATTTAGGTTGGTTACCGTAGCTATTTCCTGCATGGCAGCGTCCTGTTTCTTAAATACCTTGTACGCCTGGGCGCCGGGTACTGCGTTCCAGTTCATCCTGATACTACCGGGACACTGCTCCGCTTCCGGAGCGAGTACAGCCTGCGGTCTGCCGCTCATGGTGAATTTCTTACTGGTACTGGTTTCCCCGCTTCTTGTAACCCTTACCAGGCATTCACTGGAGCTGATGCCCGCCGGGAGGAACCAGATAAAAGCACGCTGATCGCTTCCTATGTTGTTCTGTATCGGCTGCCAGTTGGCTCCGTTATCAGATGAGAAGGCTAGGTTAAAACTTTGATTACCTGGCGATGCCTCCCAGTAAATAATCATGCTGTCTGTATTAGGTAATTGTTCTCCGCCAAAAGGGTATTGCATGCGGACGCCTTCGGGAATAAAATCATACACCAATACATATTCCTGATCCACGTCAGGGATGTTGGCACCGTGCACTTTGATCGTATAAGCTCCGGCAGCAGGCTGGTTTAGGGTTACCTGCTCCACATTATTAATATTATCCACCGCCCTGACAGCATTATTATTCACCATAGCAGGATCGGGGTCGAGCACCCAGGGTAATACAGTGGCATTAGTCGGTGTCAGCACTTCGAGGTTAAGGTTGTTGATCAGGGTCTGCGCTGCCAGAGGTGCCGCTGCCGGATCGTTCCAGTAGAGCATGATCCTGGCCTGTGCTGTATTGGGGGGTACCTGGATGCTTACGTTTTGGCTCTGTCCTGTATTGATGGTATTGATAAAGTACCGGTTGCTGTCCAGCATCCGAAGTGCATGCCCCAT
>JBEBUO010000170.1:0-5581 GCA_040393285.1 Taibaiella helva
ACGGTATCGAATTTTAGTTCGTCTCTCAGGTATTTATGGCAATAAACGGTAAGTATCTGACCATAAATATCGCCTGAAAAATCGAGTATGTTTACCTCGCAGGTGAGCGTCTGTTCGCTGGTTACTGTAGGCCGATAGCCGATACTCATCATGCCTTTGAACATCGTTCCTTTGTGTGCCACCTCAACGGCATAAATTCCTTTTCCAGGCATCAGTACATCCTGATCTACGACCTGTAGGTTAGCGGTAGGGAATCCTAGCGTACGGCCCAGTTTATTACCGTGCACCACCAGTCCGGAAAAAGAAAACGGTCTGCTGAGCATCTCGGTGGCTACAGCTACCTTACCCTGTACAATGGCCTTCCGCACTTTGGTAGAACTGACTGCCGCATCTTCTATAAGTTGCGCCGGTATTTCATAAATGTTTACCTCTGGTTCGAGCTCTGCCCGCAACAAATCAATATTCCCTTCACGACTATGCCCGAAATGATGGTCATAGCCAATCACGAGAGTGTGGGGATGAAATTTTGCCTGCAAAAAATCCCTGATGTATTGCAAGGCGCTTAACATGGAGAAATCGCGGGTAAAGGGTACCACCACAATATGGTCAATACCCTCTGCCAGCAACCATTCAATTTTTTGATCGAGCGAAGAAAGGAGGCCGAGTGGTTGGTCGGGATGAATGATTTTACGGGGGTGAGGTTCAAATGTAATCAGCACGCTTTCGCCCTTTGCTTCACGTGCCCGTGCCACCACTTTTGACAGGATGGCTTTATGGCCGAAATGCACCCCGTCGAATGATCCTATTGTGAGCACCGGATTGGTAAATGCCGGCAAATTATTTACATCATAGTATACAGCCATAGCTTTTTGTCTTAATACAGCGGACCCGTTATTCGCCCACTCTGTTTAATTTAATGTCGCCTACGGGGGAGACCACCAAAGGGAATTTTTCCGTGGTTACATCGCTCTGATCGAGTCCGAATCCGCGTTCTTCTGAAAGGCTGAACCGTTTGAGCAGGAAGTAGCCGCGCATAATCAGTTTTTCCCAGAAAGGCAATTCATTATCCCTGGATAAAAATTTCTCCAACACCACAAACCGGAAATCTCCCCGTACATTATTCCGACTCAGGGATTCATAACGGCTGGTTACGTTGACTTCCTTGTTTGCCACCATTTCCTCCACTACCTTTTTGAACATTAATTGAATGCGGTGTTCAACACGGAAACCAAGCCTGAATTCCACCCTTATGATCTCATTAGGAATAATGGTGTGTACCACATAATCCATGGTATAAGGTTCGTCCAGCACATCTACATGCACCAGCCAATAGATGTCTGCGCGTTTCGGCTTCTTGTACAAAATAGAGAAGATGATTTTGTGCTCAATCTCCCTGGAAAAATTGGCGCTGGTCAGGTAAACCAGGTGGGTGGCGTACTTCGGAATGGTACGGTCATTGCTTAGTTCCTGTATGATGGGTACATAATCCTCCAGGTTGACAAACTCAACATAGCGGTTTTTAATTTTCCTGGCTTTGAACCAGATGTACATAACGCCAAAGATGGCACCACCCAGCATGACAGAAATATAGCCCCCGTGCCCGAATTTATCCAGGTTCGCCACCAGAAAAGCCACTTCAATAGTCAGGTATAATACCAGGAACAGGGCTACCCACCGGAACTTCACCCTGCGGGTGTAGAGATAAAAACCAAACAGAAGGGTAGTCATGATCATGGTCAGTGTAATGGCCATACCATACGCCCCTTCCATCTTTGCCGATTCCCGGAAATGAAGGACAACCAGGCAGCAACCGATCCATAAAATGAGGTTGATGCCCGGAATGAACAATTGCCCGCGCTCTGTGCTTGGATAGTTAATTTTCATCTTGGGCCATAAATTCAGTTTGATGGCTTCGTTGATGATGGTAAACGCACCGGAGATCAGCGCCTGGCAGGCGATTACCGCTGCCATCGTAGCCAGGATAATGCCGTATATCCGGAATGATTCCGGCATGATGCGGTAGAACGGATTGACATCGAGCGGTAACAACACCCCTTGGTAATTATCGAGTAGCCAGGCGCCCTGACCCACATAATTAATAATCAGACATATTTTTACAAAGATCCACGCCGCCCGTATGTTTTTCTTTCCGCAGTGACCCAGGTCGGAGTAGAGGGATTCTGCTCCGGTAGTACAGAGAAATACAGCGCCCAGCAGCCAAAAGCCATGGGGATATTCGATGAGCAGCTCAATGGCATAATAAGGGTTGAAGGCCCTGAAAATGTGGAAATAATCGCCCAGGTGAAGCGCTCCTGTAACCGACATCATTAAAAACCACAGTACCATAATAGGGCCAAACAACCGGCCTATGGATTTGGTGCCGAACTGCTGCATGAGAAAGACGCCCGATATGATGATAAGGGATATGATGAGCGTAGAATCCTGGGACCGGCCCAGGCCTTCGACCGCAGAAGTAACGGTAATTGGTGGGGTAATGAGCCCGTCGGCAAGAAGCATGGCGCCGCCTATCATGCCAAAATACACGATCCACTTAGCGTGACGCCTGACCAGGGCATACAGGGCAAAAATACCCCCTTCGCCTTTGTTGTCGGCACGAAGTGTAAGCCATACATATTTAAGGGTGGTCTGCAGGGTGAGCGTCCAGATGATGCAGGAAACCGCGCCAACCACTAGTTGCTCGGTAACTATCTTGCCCCTTACTATCGCCGCCATGGTATAAAGCGGAGAAGTGCCAATGTCGCCAAAAACAATGCCTAAGGCAATAACAATGCCGGCAAACGTGGCCTTTTTGGACAATGAAGCCATATGGTAATAACTTAGTTTCGGGGCAAAGGTAGTACTTTGGCGCACATATGTTTCAGTGCCTAACAGGAAAATTAAGAGCTGCCGGCTACAGCCGACAACTCTTCGTTAACATGGACTTCGTTTTTCAATAAGTAAATACCTCTGCCCATTGCGCCTCGGCATTTCGGGGACGGTACAGATTAATGTCTTCCGGATCAAGAATGCCGTCAGGCAAGAGGATAAGAGATACGCCTTTTTGTTGCCACCAGGTTTTGTCCTTCACCTTGGAGCTGTGGATTACCCCGGTGAAATAGTTGTGCGCGGTGCTGCTGAATCGCTCTTCCACCCATTCAAAGTCTATCCTGTTGAGCAAAGACCCCCCTTCATAGCTTACCAGAACACGCAGGAAAAAGTCATCGGAAAGCTGTGAGGGTGTCTGTTTATACAGCTTTTTATACTCATACCGGTATTGGTAGCCCAGGGCAGAAATATCGCTCAATACGGCAGAGGCGGTAGGCAGGCTTCCGGCTCCTTTGCCATAAAAGAATTGCTGTTCGGCAAAGCCACTTTCTATCACGATGCCGTTATACTCATCCTTTACGGTATATAAGGGATCGTGTTGCTTGATGAACTGGGGCAGGACGGCTGCAGCTACCTTGCCGTTTTTCAACTTGCGTGCCTGTGCGACCAATTTGATGACCTGGCCTTTCTGGGCAGCGAGCTGGGTATCGTTTTGAGAAATGCCTTCAATTCCGGAATAAAGGATCTCGTCGGGACCGGTGATGATGCCATAGGCATGGGTGAGTAAGAAGGACCACTTGTTTACGGCGTCACGTCCGCTGATGTCCAGGCTGGGATCACTTTCTGCATAGCCGGCTTCCTGTGCCAGGCGTAAGGCGCTTTCAAAATCCAGTTGTTGCTCTGAAAGGCGGCTTAGGATGAAGTTGGTGCTGCCGTTAACGATACCTCTTATTGATTGTAGCAGTTCATTGTCGTAATATTCTTCCAGGTTTCGGATAACCGGGATCGAGGCACAAGCGGCACTTTCATAGAGAAATGGTTGTCCGGTCGTCTTTTGTAATGCAAGGAGTTCAGTCAGGTGTTCTGCAATCATTTTCTTATTGGCGCTCACTACCGCCTTTCCATTGCGTAAGGCGGTAGTGACAATGTCAAAAGCGGCCACGGCATCGTCAATCACTTCCACGATTACATTAATGTCCTCATTGTTCAATAATTCGTTGCTGTCGGTGGTGAACAGCACTTCCGGGGCGTTGCGTTTTTTTCTTGGATGTTTGATACAGACCTTCACCAGCTCTGCTTGTAAACTAGGGGTTTGTTGCAGTACCCGGTACAGACCTTCGCCCACTACGCCAAAACCAAACAGTCCTATTTTTAGTTGTTTATTCTTGCTCATTTTTTTAAAATTTATCAGGTATAAAAAGTCCCTTTCGATCACACCTGGTGTGTCGATGAACATGATATGCAGGTATCGGGAATTAGGCCGGAACGGCGGCCTCGCTGGTGTTCAGGTGCTTCACTTGGTTCAGGGCCTGCTTCAGGTCATGCAGCAGGTCTTCTGTTTCTTCTATGCCTACAGAAAGCCTGATGAATCCGGGTGTAATTCCTGTGCTAAGGCGTTTGGCTTCAGGTACAGACTTGTGGGTCATTGCAGCAGGTAAGCAACAGAGGCTGCGTACCCCACCAAGGCTTTCGGCCAGTAAGAACAGGCGGGTGCTTTTCAGAAAAGCAGATGCGGCCTCTTCTGTATCGTCCTTCAGCCGAAAGCTGACCAGTCCGCCAAAACCTGTAGCTTGACGGGCTGCCACCTCGTAGTTGGGGTGTGAAGGCAGTCCGGGATAATATACATCAGCTACTTCGTCCTGTTCCTCGAGGAATGTGGCCACCGCCAATGCGGATGCAGCTTGTTGTTTCACCCTAAGCGGCAGCGTAGCCAGGCCGCGAATGACCAGCCAGCTGTCGAACGGTCCGAGTATGTTGCCACCAGCATTCTGAATAAATTTTAACTGGGCGCCCAGTTCGGGGTCTTTAATTACCAGGCCGCCGGCGATGAGATCGCTATGTCCGCCCAGGAATTTTGTTGCACTGTGAACCACGATGTCGGCACCTAAAGCAAGCGGTTTTTGCGCTACGGGAGAGGCAAAGGTATTGTCTACGCAAAGCAGGGCATTGGCACGATGCGCAATGTCGGCTATGGCAGCAATATCCGATACTTTTAAGGTAGGGTTGGTAGGGCTTTCGATCCAAATGAGCCGTGTGTTATCCGTAATGGCATCGGCTACGTTTTTCGGATCGGTAGTGTCCACATAGTTGATCTTGATACCCAGCTTTTCGTATACGTGGGTGAACAGGCGATAGGCACCGCCATAGATGTCGTCTACGGCTACGATTTCGTCGCCCGATTTCAATAGTTTCAGTACGGTATCAATAGCGGCGAGTCCGCTGGCAAAAGCCAGTCCTACAGTGCCTCCTTCCAGGCCTGCCAGGAGCTCTTCCAGGGTGGCGCGGGTAGGGTTGTTGCTGCGACTGTAATCGAAACCTTTATGGTTGCCGGGCGACTCCTGAACGAAAGTGGCCGTTTGGTAAATGGGAACGCTGATGGCGCCGGTTAAGGGGTCGATGGGAATGGACGAGAGAATTTGTGTGCTTGTGCTCATTTTTCTTTTGGATTAAACAGTTAGTTAAAAATTTGATTAAACATATTGCTGCTTACCGCGAAAGAAAATTTATCAAATGAGCATAAAAAAACGCTCACCTG
>JBEBUO010000171.1:0-5524 GCA_040393285.1 Taibaiella helva
GCCGGGCAAGACAGGTCCCGGGCAGACTGATGGTGCCAGTAGGTATGTGCAGGGCGAACTGTTTCCTTCAAGGGACTTCAAATAAATCCGATGGCCATGCCCCATCAGAGCGCATGAATTACAAACCAGGGACATGCCGGATAGCCATGTGCATTCCTGCCGGCAGCTGTGTATCTTTGTGTGGCAACAAAGCCGGCGTCAGTCCATCTTCATAAAAAAGCAGTTATAAAATGAAAGCAAGCATTTCGGTAATTACATTGGGCGTAGATGACCTGGATAGGGCTGTAACTTTTTACCGGGACGGGCTTGGGTTACCCACCAAAGGTATTACAGGACAGGAATACCCTCACGGTGCCGTGGCATTTTTTGAACTCAATAAGGGCTTGAAACTTGCCCTGTGGCCAAGGGAAAGCCTGGCCCGGGAAACCGGGCTCCCGGTGGGCAAGCACTCAGCCACGGAATGTATGCTGGCGCATAATGTGGACAGTCAAGCAGCGGTAGAGGAAGCAATGCAACAGGCAGCGGCAGCTGGTGCCTTGATACTGAAATCTCCCGGTTTTACATTTTATGGCGCTTATGCCGGTTACTTCAGTGATCCCGACGGACACTTGTGGGAAGTGGTATACAATCCCGGATTCGGTTAAGCCGGCTGTATCGGCCTTCATAAAAGCACCAGCTATCCGGATATTTCCAGACTATACGAACTAACGACAAGGCCACTTCGTCTCACTTCAGCGGAGCGTTTTAATCCTATTTTTTCAGCTACACGTATCGAAGCAGCATTTTGCGGATGTACATCTGCCACCACACGTAGCACTTCCGGGATGCCCAGGGCATGTGTTAAAATAGCGCGTGCTGCTTCGGTCGCATATCCCTTTCCCCAGACGTGTCTATGAAAGCGCCAGCCTATTTCAAGTGCAGCAGGATCGCCGTCATAAGGAAGGAGCAGGATCCAGCCCAGAAACGTATCCGGATCTGCTTGAGCAAATACAGACCAGTACCCCAGGTCCGGGCCAAAGTATTTTTCGATTCTTGATTTGAGAAAATTGACATGCCTGTCACTACCATCCCATATACCGGGAATGTAGCGGGTAACTTCGGGATCTTTATCCATCTCCAGACACATGTGCTGATGATCCAGGGTACGCTGCCTCATCAGCAGACGTTCAGTTTTGTATTCAGGTAGCATGACGATCTTATTTATCGGGTCTGTTCCGGGCGGCCACAACCTGGCTGTTGCGTCAGTACGAGAACTGCCCGGAAGGCTGACAACCCCTTCCGGGCCCAAAAATAAGCAAGTGGCGGCAACAGTCAAGGGATACCTCCCTGCCTTTCTTATACCAGTATCACCATTTCGGGAAGGATAAAGTAACTGGCATTGGCGACCATTTCAGCTTCTTTATCGCGCCGGGTAAGCAGGCCAGGCAAGCCCTTGTTGACCCACAAACGTTTCATGTTCAGGATTTCGCGTGCTATACCCTTCAGGTCGCGCGCGGCCACCAGCGATACGATATTTTTCATTTCTACCCGGGTGGCCCCACTCAGGCTGGCGCCTCGGTTATACACCAGGGACAGGAGTGCCGACTGCGCATCGGGAGGCAATTTTTCTACCCCGGGATAGGTCTTACGGGTCAGCCGGGCATAGGTAGGCAGGGTAACCTGGTAGAATACGGATAGCGCTGCAGCATAAGGAATGTCAACCGTCCTGACCTGGCTCAGGTAAGTCTGTGCCGTGCGTCCTTTTTTACCGGCGCAGGAAGCCAGTAGGGTAAGGTGCTCAGGAGTGTTTACCTGGCCCTGCCAGTCAGCACTTGCTTTGGCCCTGGTCACATAGCCCAGGTCGTAGCCAATACCTACGGTAATACCACTTTCTCCCCCGGGCCATACCGGATGACGGAAATTGCGTTCGTATTGCGCAGGCGAGCTCACCTCAAAGCTGATGAGCAGGTCCATACCTTTTTGGGAAACGCGCATGCTGCTGCCCTGTGGCAGGGCGGGCAGGGTAGGCGATACAAAGGCTTCCATGCGGGAAAGGGTAAGAGGGCCCAGTATGCCATCGGCCGCACAGGACAGGTGTTGCTGAATGGCTTTGATCATTTGTTTGCGCTCCGGCGCACCCTGAGGCATGGGTATCTGGGCCATTTGCATAAATGCCCGGGCTGAAACCGGGCCGAAATCTCCATCTGCAGTCACCTGCAAAATGGTTTGTAGCGCTTTGACGCGTGTACGAAAATCATGAGTTGCCATAGTATATGGTTTATTGGTTATTTGCAAGTTATTAAATTAATTGTAATACATGGCAATTTTTTTTAAAAAAATCTGTTGCCTCATCATCGGCGATGCAGGTGTATTTAATCTACCCGAACCATTACCTTTGCAACCAGCCTATGAAGTTTGAACAATATCATTTTGCAGAAGAGATTAAACGCAGCCTTTCGGAGTTGGGGTTTAAGCGGCCCACCGATATACAGTATAAAGCCATTTCAGCTATTCTGAAGGGGGATGACGTACTGGCTATAGCGCAGACGGGTACCGGCAAGACTGCCGCCTTTGCCATACCCATTCTGCATCAGTTACACCGCAGGAAGACGATCCGGAAGAGAAAGGAAGTACAATGCCTGGTGATGGTACCCACACGCGAGCTGGCGGTACAGATAGCAGATGTATTTAAGGCCATTGGTAAGTACACCAAGGTAGATATCCTGGGTGTTTTTGGCGGTGTGGACCAGGATCCGCAAATAAGGCAACTGGAGCAGGGTGTGGATGTACTGATTGCCACACCGGGTCGTATGTACGACCTGATGCATCAAAAGTATATTGACCTGAGCCGGGTGCACACGCTGGTACTGGATGAAGCCGACCATATGCTGGACCTGGGTTTTAATAAAGATATTCAAGGCATATTGGGCCATTTGCCGAGGCGACACCAGACGCTCTTTTTCTCAGCCACCATCAATGCTACGATCAAGGATCTGGCTTATGAAATTGTGCGTAATCCGATCCGTATCCGTATATCACCTAAGGACCCGGTATCCAAGAATGTTACCCATTCCCTTATTTTCGTGGGTATGGATGATAAGCGTTTCTTTCTGGAGCGCCTGGTCAACAGCCAGCCGGAAGCCAAGATACTGGTATTTGTACGTACCAAGGTAAGGGCAGAACGTGTAGTACAGGCCATGAAACGGGTACACATCGCATCGCTGGCCATGCATGGCAGTATAGAACAGGAAGATCGCCTGCAGATTATGAAGCAATTTAAGGAAGGTAGTGCCCGTCTGCTTATCACTACTGATGTGAATGCCAGGGGTATCGACATTCCTGACGTAGACATGGTCATCAATTATGATTTACCTGAAGTAGCCGAGCATTATGTACATAGGGTAGGGCGTACCGGACGTGGCGTAAAGAAGGGCGTGGCTTTATCTTTTTGCAGTCCCGAGGAAAAGGAATTGCTGGTGGCTATAGAAAACTATACAGGTCAGTCCATCAGGGTACTTGAGCTGGATAAGGACGTTTATTTTGAAACCGTACAGCTATCGGAGGATATCCCTAATGACAACTGGCGGCATTTGCTCAGCACCCATGAAGCGGAGGAAAAGAAGCTAAGAAGAAAGAAAAAAAAGTAGGAAAAAAAATATTCATTCTTTTCTTCAAAAAAATTTTGACAATCAAAATGCGGACATTACCTTTGCACTCCATTCAGCGATAAGCAGAAGGGAAAACAAACGAAAAAGGAGGCATAGCTCAGTTGGTTTAGAGCATCTGCCTTACAAGCAGAGGGTCCGCGGTTCGAATCCGTGTGCCTCCACAACATCCCCGAAATTTTCGGGGATTTTTTTTGCCTTGCATGGTCCACAACTTTTAACCGTGATCCGAAAAATGGATCAAGCATAAAAGTTTTACCCTCCTCAGGCATAGGGGTAAAAGAAGCTACAACAGATGCCCTACCATTACCTCACTTGTTCTGCCAGCAATTCATTGATTTTACTTTCTAAATGGGCTGCAAAAGCAGGATGCACACTGGAGCTTTGAATAACGGTACTGCGTTTGGCGGTCAGCCACCTAAACCGGGAAGATGCATCCAACAAACCTATGGGACCGGCACCTGTTCCGCCGCGCGCTATTTTCTCATATGCCTGTAAATGTTGCCTTACTTCTTCCATATCTATGTCGGGTGCAAGGGCTTTTAATTTCCCCTCATCCATGGCAATAGCAACCGCCACATATTTGCGGGCAGCACAGTACACGATTACACCGACATTGATGAACTCCTCACGTTCCACCCGGGGCACAACGCGGATTACGGCATAATTAAATAAGTGTCTTTCTTGCGTCATTGGCTTCTTGCACTAAAATAGTTGAATGTTTTACCCGCTCCCTTAAAAATTCCGCATACGCCGCCCTGTGTTCCTCAGCAGACGCAAAGGGCGCATCCCTCAGCCAGTCGTCGGGTAAGATAAGGACAATATTCTGGATAAAATCTTCGGTAATCAAAGGTTGAAATTGCTCGTTTACCTGCTCCATCCTACTGGCGTAAGGCAGTAATACATGGTCCTTGATGAGTTTGAAAGGTTTTGCTGCCTGTTCCCGCCAGTTGTTCCAGGAATGATGGAAATACAGCGAGGCACCATGATCGATCAGCCACAATTCTTTATGCCAGATCAGCATGTTGGTATTTTTAGGCGTCCGGTCCATATTCATCAGAAAGCTATCCAGCCAAACAATCTGGCTGGCCAGGAGGGGGGCAATTTTATTGACCACCGGGTCGAAAGTAATGGCTCCCGACAGGTAATGCAAGGCCAGGTTCAGGCCTTCGCTAAACTGCAGCAAATCCTGAATCTCCTCATCCGGCTCCGTTCTTCCAAAAGCGGCATCTACCGTGGCGAAGACCAACTCGGGTACTTTAAAACCCAATAAACGGGCTAGTTCGCCGCCTATCAGTTCTGCTATCAGTGCTTTCGGGCCTTGCCCAGCGCCTCTGAATTTCAATACGTACAAAAAATCATCGTCGCCCTCTGCAATAGCTGGCATAGACCCGCCTTCCCGCAGGGGCGTGATATACCGCGTCACATTGATGTGCCGGAGCTCAATACCGCGTCCTTTCATCCGCGCAATTTATGCATTTTAGCGGCAACGTGTAAGCAATTTCCAATAATTGTATTCGGGCGTAACGTGATGACAACTCCCCTGTGGTCTGAACGGCGATAGCCGGGCTGAACGCAGGAAAAGGGTGATACCCACCATCCATACAGAAGTGGCCTAACTATCTTCGAAGTACCCGTTCAGACCGCTCTTACAGAGCGTTCAGACCGGGTAGCCTCTTTCGGCCTGAAATCTCTCCCTGCGGTATGACAATAGAAAGTGGTAGCGGGCGCATGGGCGCGGTTGCATAAAGGAGGTTGACGCTGTATGGTGCTTGAAGGTTGTTATTGCTTTGCTTACATAGAGGCGTTCCATTTCACAGCTGCTTTTTATTGTCATCCCGATCGGAGCCATCAGTACGGAACGCAGTAAAGTACTGATG
>JBEBUO010000172.1:0-5508 GCA_040393285.1 Taibaiella helva
GACACCTTTAATTATAAACTCGCAGCCCACCCTAAGGCCGCCGTACACGTTGGCTGGCTACTTGGCACAGGGTTCCTGATCAAGGATATGATGCCACAACTGGATGCGGCATGGAAAACAGGATACAAGGAAGTTTTGATTATAGGTCACAGCCAGGGCGGGGCTATTGCATATTTAATCACTTCCTACCTCCGCCACTTACAACTGGACCAAAAACTATCCGCTGATATTATATTTAAGACCTACTGTAGCGCAGCGCCTAAACCCGGCAACCTGCATTACGCACACGATTTTGAAGCCATTACTCAATACAACATGGCCTTTAACGTAGTGAATGCCGCCGACTGGGTACCGGAAACCCCGTTTACCGTGCAGACGCTTGATGATATGAACACAACCAACCCCTTCGTTGGTGCAAAAAAGCAGCTTCGCCAACAGAAGTTTCCCAACAACCTCATCCTGTCGCATATGTATGGCCGGCTTTCCCGCCCGCTATACCGGGCACAGCGCCGCTACCAGCGTAACCTGGGCAACAGAACGGCCAAAATGGTGCAAAAAAACCTGGACGGTTATCAGGCACCTGAATATTTTGCCAGTAATTATTATGTGCGGGCCGGCAATTCCATTACTTTACTGCCCGATGCCGACTATTTCAAAAAGTTCCCGGAGGCAAGCGACGGCGGCCATGTATTTATCCACCATTTCCATGCGCCCTATCTGTTCCTTGCCAATAAGCTCCCAGACCAATAAGCCGCCTGGAAGTGGGTGCCCCACTCCGCTTTTTGGACTTTTTCACTTGGCTAATATCTCATAGCCTGTATCTTTGAAGTCATTTTTTCAACCACACTTATACAATCATGAGCGACATCAGAAACAACTGGACGAAGGAAGAAATTGCAGCGATTTACAACAAGCCTTTATTACAACTTATTTTAGAGGCGGCCGACATGCACCGGAGACACCATAAGTTTGGTGAAGTACAGGTAAGCAGCCTGCTTTCTATTAAAACCGGCGGCTGCGTAGAAGATTGTGCCTACTGTCCGCAGGCCGCCCGCTACCATACCGGTGTTAAGGTACAGGCGCTTATGAAAGTGGATGAAGTAGTGGCAAAGGCCAAAGAAGCCAAAGAAGGTGGTGCATCCCGCTTCTGCATGGGTGCTGCCTGGCGAGAAGTAAGAGACAACAGGGATTTTGACCGCGTACTGGATATGGTGAAAGAAGTGAATAAGCTGGATATGGAAGTGTGCTGCACCCTGGGCATGCTGACTGAAAGCCAGGCGTCCAAACTGGCCGACGCAGGCTTGTATGCATACAACCACAATATTGACACATCCGAAGATTACTACAAGAACATTATCCAGACACGTCAGTTTGACGATCGGCTGGACACAATTTCCCATGTGCGAAAGGCAGGTATTACCGTTTGCAGCGGTGGGATTATCGGGCTGGGAGAAACTGACGAAGACCGTATTAACATGATTCATACGCTCGCAACCCTGCCAAGACACCCGGAATCCGTTCCTGTGAATGCACTGGTGCCTGTGGAAGGGACACCACTCGCAGACAGCCCGAGGGTTCCCTTTTATGATCTGGTGCGTATGATTGCCACGGTACGGCTGGTGATGCCCAAAGCGGCCGCAAGACTTTCTGCAGGAAGGCTGGAACTATCACTGGCCGAACAAGGCATGTGCTTCCTGGCCGGCGCCAACTCAATATTTGCGGGCGACAAACTGCTTACTACACCCAACCCGGAATTTAATAGCGATATGGATATGTTCCGCATCCTGGGCCTGGAAACAAAAGCCCCTTTTGCCGATAAACCGGAAGCGAAAATCAGTGTAAATCAGGAGCAACATGCCTGATGCACTGCACACCTACTGGCAACAACAACTAAGCTTACGGACAGCAACCGAAAATTACAGGTACTTGAAATCCACACCTTCAGGAATTGATTTTTATTCCAACGATTACCTGGGCATGGTTACCTGTAATCGATTGCAAGTATCCCAGAAGGCAAATGGTGCCACCGGCTCCCGTCTGCTATCCGGCAATAGCCCGGCCGCCATGCAACTCGAACAATTCCTTGCAGCGCACCATGAGACAGAGGCCGCATTGTTGTTCAATTCAGGCTATGTGGCCAACCTGGGATTGCTGGCAGCAATAGCCAACCGGCATACCTACATCCTATACGATGAGTTATGCCATGCCAGTATGATAGACGGGATACGTCTAAGCCATACGAAGGCCGCTTATCGGTTTGCACATAATAATCCGGCCGATCTGGAGGAAAAGCTGCTTAAATATGCACCTCAGGGCCCCGTGATCATCCTTGTAGAAGCTATTTACTCCATGGAAGGGTCCTGTGCTCCCCTACACGATGTCGCTGATTTAGCCCGACGCTTTGATGCCGCCCTGATCGTAGATGAAGCTCATACTACCGGTGTTATAGGCGCTAAAGGCTGTGGGCTGGTGCAACATCTGGGCCTTCAAAATGACGTGACCGCAAGGATACATACATTTGGCAAAGCCCTCGGAGCACACGGTGCAGCAGTGGTTGGGAGCCGTCTCCTGGTCGATTATCTGGTCAACTTTTCCAGACCATTTATTTACACTACTGCCCTCCCCTCCCATGCCCTTGAGGTCATCCGACAGGCTTATGCATTTATGACAGAACATCCTGAAGAACAAAACCGTCTTCAGGAACGCATCAGCTATTTCTGCGCACATAAAAAAGATACCCCCTACGGCCACTGGTTGAGCAGCAGCGGCCCCATACAAAGTCTTTGTATTAAAGGCGGTAACGAAGCAGCCAAGACACTGGCACGGAGGCTTGAACAAAATGGTCTATTAGCCGCTGCCATCCTCCATCCCACAGTACCCAAAGACAGAGAGCGTATACGTTTTTGTCTCCACAGTTTTAATACTGAAAACGACATAGATTTCTTATTCGAACAACTTAACAAATGAAACTACCTGCCCAAATAGCGATTGTTGGTATACATACTGATATTGGTAAAACAATAGTAAGTGCCGTATTGGCCGAAGCACTACATGCGGATTACTGGAAACCAGTACAGGCAGGTGCACTGGATCATTCAGATAGTAAAATAGTCGCCACTTTGGTATCCAATCCTGCAAGCCGTATTCATCCCGAAGCTTCGCGATTAAAGATGGCTGCGTCCCCGCATACCGCACAAAGGGCTGAAAGACTGCAAATACATGCGAAAGACTTTACTATTCCTAAAACATCCAACACCTTGCTCATTGAGACCGCCGGAGGCCTGCTGTCGCCCATAGATCAGCAACATACCATGGCTGACTTTCTACAGCACTTTAAGCTGCCCGCCTTTCTGGTTGCCGAAACCTACTTAGGCAGCATTAACCATACTCTTTTGTGCCTCGAGGTACTGAAAACCCGCAGTATACCTTTACTGGGTATCATTGCAAACAAAACTATAGACGTTCATGCTTTGGATTTTATTCAAACGTACACCGCCGCCCAGCCAGTTTTTAAGATTCCTGAATTGAGTCCGCTTAACCGGGAAACGGTACACCAGGCTGCCAGGCAACTGCTGCATCAAATAAATGAATATGAACAGACCACTTAGCGAAAGAGATCGTGAGCTCATCTGGCATCCTTATACACAAATGAAGGCATGGCCCGAAGCCATAGGGATAACCAAAGGGAAGGGTCTTTTTCTGGAAGACGAAGACGGTAATCAGTATATGGACCTCATTGCGTCCTGGTGGGTAAACCTGCATGGCCACAGCCACCCCTATATTGCGAAAAAAATAAGTGAACAGGCTGCTTCTCTTGAGCATTGTATTTTTGCCGGATTTACACATGAACCGGCCGTACGGCTGGCTGAACGGCTCTTGCCTATTCTTCCGGGACGGATGGCTAAAATTTTCTACTCGGACAACGGCTCTACAGCTGTTGAAGTCGCCCTGAAAATGGCCGTACAATATTATCAGAACAGAGGCACGCCGCGTCGTAAGATCATCGCGCTGGAAGGTGCTTACCATGGCGACACGGTCGGCGCTATGTCGGTTAGCGAACGCAGCTTGTTTACCCGTCAGTTCGACCACTGGCTGTTTGATGTTCAATTCATCCCTTTCCCGGAGCAGGCATTGACAACCCTGAACATACTGGAACAGGCCTTGCAAGCAGGTGATGTAGCAGCTCTTATCGTGGAGCCACTGGTTCAGGGTTCTGCTGGTATGCGCATGTATCCGCCCAAGGTACTCAGCAACATGATACAGCTTTGCCATAGCTACGGCACCCTGGTGATTGCAGATGAGGTAATGACCGGGTTTGGCCGCACCGGCAAGCACTTTGCCTGCGATGCCATTAAAGATACCGGACCGGACCTGATCTGCCTTTCTAAGGGGCTTACAGGAGGCACAATGCCTATGGGCATTACCGCCTGCACCCTCGAAATATTTGACGCCTTCCTCAGCGACGACGCCACAAAAACGCTGTACCACGGGCATTCCTTTACCGCCAATCCACTGGCCTGCGCAGCGGCTCTGGCCAGCCTGGACTTATTACTGGAGCCTGCTTGCCAGCACAGCATCGACAATATTTGTCTCCTCCATGCGCAACAGCTTTTACGTTGGCAAGACCATCCTGCCATACGCCACATACGTCAGTGCGGTACTATTCTAGCACTGGAACTCAATACCGGTGCAGAGACAGATTACCTGAACAAGGACCGGGATTTTATCTATAAATTCTTCCTGTCTCATAAACTTTTATTACGCCCGCTGGGCAATATTATTTATCTGATTCCCCCGTACTGCATCAGTTCGGAACAACTCCAACAAGCTTATGAGATCATTGAGCTTTTTCTTAACCAATTAAATATACGCTATCATGGCCCCAGTTTTCAGCAATATACTGTCCCAGATAATTGATCAGGACAAATGGCACGCCCGTTGGCTTAATTCCCTTTCGATGATGGAGAACGTAGGTGCCCGCAAGATTGCCCGTTACGAGCATCCGGTTACTACTAACCTTACCATACTCAAGCATGCCGCGGAGGAGGCCCGTCATGCCTATTACCTTAAGAAGCTGATAGGCAAACTGGACGATACCCTTTGTCCAGATTATGCACCCGAACACTTACTGGCACCCCTTCAAAGCTATCAATACCTGCATCGTCTGGATGTATTGACTTGCAGGTACCTGTACAAGCAAGGATATGAAGGCCGGGAAATGTTTGACGCAGCTTACATTCTCGTAACCTACGCCATAGAAGTGAGGGCCGACGAACTATACGGTGTATATCAGGAACTGCTGAGCGCCGCAGGATCGAAAGTAAACGTCAAATCCATTATTATGGAAGAAGCTGGCCATCTGGAAGAAATGACCCGTATGCTGGAAGCGTTCCGGCCAGACTGGAAAGACTTTGCCGATGCAGTTTGCAAGATAGAGGAAGATCTTTTTCGACAATGGCTGGACGCCGTCCAGGAAACCATCCAGGAAGAGCGCCTGCAACATACATA
>JBEBUO010000173.1:0-5498 GCA_040393285.1 Taibaiella helva
CAGCCCAGGCCAGCAACTCAGGATAGTCCATGTCTTTTACATAGGCCAGGTTGGTTTCCTGGGCTATCTTCCGCGACAGGGTTTCTTGTCCGGAGGCCTTGATCAGGTACCCCACCGCACAAAAATTGTCATAGGGATCTATAAAAATCGGTGTGGCATACGCATAGGCGTCATTGACTGGAAACTGTCCCATCACCATATACTCATGCAGGTCGTCCAGGCTTTGCATACGTTTGAATTGTTGTATGACTGAGAGTTGATCTACATTTCGGGAACGCAATATTTTTTCTACCAACAACAAATGCGTGCGAATCCAGGCGCGGTCGCTTTGCGAAGCAATTTCCGGAAGTGATGCGGGATCTATATTTTGCTGCGCCCAATAAGCATTTACCTTTTCAAGTTGAGATAAAGAGTTGGCCTGTACTCCCGCTGGTAGCAGCAGGAACAATAGAGAGTAGAAGAGATTTTTCATGGCTGGAAACTTTTGTTTCCGATAAATATAAAAAAATTATGTTTAACCACAAAATTTTGTGTGCCAACTTAGGATGCATGTCCCTGTTCCCGATACAACACCCGGATCAACCCGTCGACCAGTCCTATTTTAGGCACAAATATCTCTTCGGATCTGGCCCAGCGCATAATTGAGGTGTATAACTGCAATGCAGGTACAATCACATCGGCCCGGTCGCGCCGCAACTTATACAGATGCATGCGCTCTTCTACAGATGAACAACTAAGTTCCTTATGGTAGTCCTTCAATAGATCCAGGCTCAAGGGCCGCCCTTCCTTTCTTTTAGAAAGCGAAAAGATTTTGTTGATATTACCGCCGCTACCAATGGTTGCAATATGCTCCAAAGGACGGGTATGACTTTTTACCACCCACTTCATTTGCTCCCATTGCGTATCGGTCACCTGTTCACCCAGGAGCCTTATGGTACCAATATTGAAGGATTCTTTAAAGATAATTTGATTTTGCGCAAAAAGTGTCACTTCGGTGCTACCTCCACCTACGTCAATGTACATGCAGGGACGGTCTGCATGCAGCAGCTCGGCAATGTGGGTCTCGTAAAGGATACCAGCTTCCGCTGAGCCGGAAATAATTTCAATATCGATACCGGTCTGCTTCCGCACCCGTTCCGTTATCTCCATGCCGTTTTGCGCATCACGCATGGCAGAAGTAGCACAGGCCTTGAACCGGTCCACTTTATAAATACCCAAAAGCAGCTTAAATACCTTCATGGTATCCAGCACTTGCTTTTCCTTTTCTTTTGAAATGAAGCCCTGCCGGAACACTTCAAACCCCAACCGAAGCGGAATACGCACCAGGTTGAGCTTGGTAAAATCAGTGGTACCATCTTTATACGTGGTAACCTCGGTTATTAATAACCGGGCAGCATTGGAGCCAATATCAATTGCAGCTAGAATCAAAACAAGGAATTACTGAAGTAAATAAGGACAAAGTAAAAACCTTTGTACCGATCAAACAAGAAAACCGGAGGCTTATTGACCTTTAGCCAGTAAATAATCATAGATAGCCACCTGAGAACGCACTACGGGCGTATCCCCGGCTGCCGGCTCTACATACTCATTGCGCTGTTTATTATCCAGTACACGTCCTTTAACATTCTCAGATAACTGGATGTGTAACATGTCTATCAGTTCACGGGCAATGTGCTTATCCAGTACCGGGGTGGCTACCTCTACCCTGTGGTCCAGGTTACGCACCATCCAGTCGGCAGAAGAAATGTATACTTTAGGCTTGCCTTGGTTATGAAAAACAAAAACCCTTGAGTGTTCCAAATATTCATCCACAATACTTATGGCTTTTACCTTATGCTTAAAGCCTTTCTGACTGGGCACAAAACAACAGATACCCCGTACAATCAGGTGAACAGGAACACCTGCTCGTGCAGCCTCCTCCAGCTTATCAATCAAAAGCTTGTCCACCAGGCTGTTTAATTTTATGATAATGCCGGAAGCTTGTTTGTGTTGAGCGGCTTCTATTTCCTGATCTATTAAGTCGAGGAAGGCAGTGCGCATGGTAAGCGGCGATACAGGAAGCACTTTGCAGGCGGCCAATTGATTTTGCCGCTGAAGTGGCTTTTCCAGGTAACTGAACACTTTGTTTATATCAGACATAATTGCCCGCCGCGTCGTCAGCAGGCAGTCGTCTCCATAAAAGCGTGCCGTGTCTTCATTGAAGTTGCCGGTGCTGATAAATCCATATTCATGCGTTTTATTAAACTCTCTTTTTTTGATCAGGCAAATTTTGGCATGGACCTTCATCTCGGGAACGCCTAAAATCACTTTAACGCCCTCTTCTTCAAGGAGGGTTTTCCATTCGAGATTTGCAGCCTCATCAAACCGGGCGCGCAATTCCAACACAGCGGTAACCTGCTTCCCGTTGCGTACTGCATTGATCAGGGCATTTACAATCTTTGAATTTTTCGCTAAGCGATAGCAAGTAATCTTAATGCTTTGCACAAAAGGATCAATGGCTGCCTCGCGCAACAGGTCAATGATGGGATCAAAAGAATGGTAGGGAAAATGCAGCATCACATCCTTAGTGTCCAACACGTCCATAATACGTACAGGTTGTTGCAATGCCGGGTGTACCATAGGTTTCCTCCGGGTTTCCAGATCGTGAAATACAGATGCCGGGAAGCTCATAAAGTCCTTAAAATTATGAATACGGCCGCCGGGAATCAGGTTATCCTTTTTGCTCAACTGCAATCTTTTGGTCAGGTAATCCAACAAACCGGGATCAATAGCCCGATCAAATACAAAACGTGTGGCTTTCCCCTTTTTCCTGTTCTTAATCCCCTTTTCCAACGCGTCCACCACATCCTGATTCACATCAAAATCCAGATCAAATTCAGCATCGCGTGTCACCTTGATAATATATCCCAAAAAACGGTTAAACCCGAATGGCGCAAATAGGGCCGGCAGGTTCCAGCGTATAATATCTTCCAGCAGAATGATATCCCGGGTATCTTTTTCCGAAGGTAGCAACACAAATCGAGGTAGCGTTGCCGTAGGAATCTCAATTAAGGCATAGCGCCGTACTGCGGCATTATCCGTACTGCCCAGTACACAAGCCAGGTAAATGGATTTATCATGAAGTAAAGGCATACGTGGAATGCTTTCTATCATTAGCGGCACAATCTGCGTACGTACCTTTTCTTCAAAATAGGCCTTTATATAAAACTCCTGTTTGCCACTGAGTTCTGTTTCATTCTTGATAAAAATGCTATTTCGCTCCAGCTCACGAATGATGTCGGCATAAATGCGGTCAAAATCCCGCTGCTGCTCCACCACCCTGTCTTGTATGGATTGCAGTATCTCTTCGGGGTCTTCTTCAAGATGCATTTTAGCAGATTTGCCCAGGCTTGCCATCCTGTTCAGGGCAGCTACACGTACCCGGAAAAATTCATCCTGATTATTGGAGAAAATCCCCAGGAATTTCAACCTGTCGTATATATGATTGGTCTCGTCTTTGGCTTCCTGTATCACCCGGTCGTTAAACTTTAACCAACTAATATCCCTGATGATCGTATGTGTTTGCTTTTTTTTCATGCCTGTCTGAGCTACGGCAAGTAGCTTTTTGTCCTCGCCCTGCAAAAATATCCATCTTTTAGCTTCCCAATGTTAAGTTTTGATCAACAACATGAGGTCAAGCGACACCTTGGCAGAACCGGGCTGCAAGAGCCTGAAAGAAAACTATCTGAGTAAAGTGATTTCTCCCGTCTTCTTGATCTCACCTACCGCCTCAACAACAGGTTGTGCATGCACGTAGTAGTAATACACACCTACATCACAAGGCTGGCCCTTGTAAGTTCCATCCCAGGCTTCCTGTATATCAGAAGAGGTAAAAACCCGCTCACCCCATCTGTTGAACACACTAAAATGATAAGAAGTAAACACGCAACTGCTCAGAACAGTAAATGCATCGTTGAGGCCGTCCCCATTCGGAGAAAATGCAGTTGGTGCCAGTAAGCAATGGTAACACTCCGTGAAGGTAAGCCGCACACTATCTGACTGCTGGTCCCCACATATATTTTCGGCGGTAAGAATATACAGGTCGGGAGTAGTAGCCACAATACAACAAGAATCCTGACCCGTATTCCAGGAATAACGAATAGTTCCCTGATGACCCTGGAGCGGTTGCAACCACAGTTCATCGCCATTGCACAATAGTGTATCTTGTGGCAACGATACGCCGGGCTGGGGTACTTGTTCAATCACAATGGTATCTGTACCCATTGCACATGCTCCTAATGCTGTTACATAATAGGTTCCGGCCTGATCAAGGACAATTTCGGCAGTTGTGGCACCGGTACTCCAGAGAAACTCTGTAAATGCCGGATCGGACACACGCAAAGTGACTACCTGATTGTCGCAGAGGAAAGTATCATTGCCTAAATCAATACCAACCTCGGTAAGATCTTCTATCAACCTGAAAGTATCGACACTAAAAGCGCAGTTATCAAGGTCTATTGATTTTACCCAATACACACCATTTTCCGTGACCGTCTTTGTTTGCGTGGTATCTCCATCATGCCACAGAAACTTTCCCGAACCAGCTCTGCCACTCAATGTCATAGGAAAAGAAACACATGTTGAATCGGTATAGCTTGAGGATAGCGGATCGCCATTCAAATCCAGCACACAAACATCATCCACGTAGTAATAACTCCAGATTTGTACCGTTGAAGAGAAATTCAGATTTTCGTATTCCTGAAAAGATCCTAATATCATCCATGCTTCCCCGCCGGCGGCTGTAAAGCTACCATAAACCCTGCTCCAGCCACTCGTATCATCGTACAAAAGCCCTGTCGGACTAGCCACCTGGGGTGCCATGAGTATTCTTCCTTCTGTACCCGGATTACTCATATAGTCGTTCAGAAACAAAGCACCTAACTGGTCATGCCCCTTAGCGACATCATTATCTGCCAGGTTTACCCAATAGCTTACATAGTATTGATGACCGGCAATCAAAGCTTGCTGTAGTTGGATTTGCAGGTATTCACTATAATTGAAATAATCATACAGTGCCGTGTACATACCCGCATAAGCAGCACCGGTCCTGGCTTCCTGATGTCCACGAAAATTGGTTGGCACCCAGGCTGAATTACCGGCAGGACCACAGGAATTGAAATAATCAGAGCTTCCGTTTGTTGGCCGGCACCATTCCTCTACTGTGAGCGGAGCGGTATTCGGCAGCGGTATTTGACCTATTATCTGGGGACATACCAGGTAGTCTTCAAAAGAAGGATTGGGCACCAAATTCTGGGCATTGAGAAAACCCGCGGCACCAAGAAGGACAGATAGCACGACGCAAAACCTACGACTCATCGGTTTCAGTTTTAGTTTATTTGGTCTATGTCGAAATAACTGGTTAGTAGTCAACCACCAATTAAGGTGAGCGTCGTCTATCCAATTTTGAACAAGATAAATAAACAAAAAGAAAATACAAAGCTATGAGCCGAAATAAAGAT
>JBEBUO010000174.1:0-5488 GCA_040393285.1 Taibaiella helva
GAGGCCTTTCTTTCACCATTACCCTATTATTTTTTGCTGGGTGCAGGCGCCCATTTGTCGTAAGGCGTCAGGTCAAAATTATTCACTTCGTCCATCGTCAGGCCCAAAGCCCAGGCTACACCCTCGCCGTATTCAGGATCAGCCTTGTAGCAATTTCTGATATGTCTTATCTGAATAAATTGTTCTGCCGCACCAACCTGGGCCGCGGTATTCTTAAACAGCAATTCCGCCTTACCATCGGCTTTTATAATGCGAAACAGATCGCCGGGCTGGGTGTAATAATCCTCGTCGTCATCGCGGAAGTTATGCGCATACGCATCTCCTTCAAGTGCCAGGGGCGGTTCTTTGGCCCCGGGCTGTTCTTGCCATTCGCCATAACTATTAGGGTTATAATGCAATGTATCACCGTAATTGCCGTCTACACGCATAGCGCCATCGCGGTGGAAGGCATGATACGGACATTTAGGCTTATTTACAGGAATCTGGTAATGATTTACCCCCAAGCGGTAACGCTGTGCATCACCATAGGAGAATAAGCGACCCTGAAGCATTTTATCGGGAGAAAACCCGATTCCCGGAACTATATTCGTCGGATTAAAAGCCGCTTGTTCCACATCCTGGAAATAGTTTTCCGGATTTCTGTTTAGTTCAAATACACCCACAGGTATCAGCGGAAAATCTTTTTTAGACCATACTTTCGTCAGGTCAAACGGATGGAAACGATAGCTCTTAGCCTGCTCTTCTGTCATGATCTGCACAAACAGGTTCCATTTGGGAAAGTCCTTTCGTGCTATGGCTTCAAAAAGATCGCGCTGGGCAGATTCCCTGTCGTGACCCACTATTTTTGCCGCCTCTTCATCTGATAAATTGTCGATGCCCTGCTGCGTCACAAAATGGAACTTCACCCAATGCCGTATATTATCCTTGTTGATAAAACTGTAGGTATGGCTACCAAAACCATGCATGTGCCGGTACCCGTTCGGAATGCCCCGATCACTCATTACAATAGTCACCTGATGCAGTGCTTCGGGTAATAAAGTCCAGAAATCCCAGTTGGCATTGGCGCTACGCATATTGGTTTTCGGATCCCGCTTTACCGCATGGTTCAGATCGGGAAACTTCATGGGATCGCGAAAGAAAAATACCGGGGTGTTGTTACCCACCAGGTCCCAGATTCCCTCATCAGTATAAAACTTCAGTGCAAATCCCCTGATATCCCGTTCTGCATCCGCCGCGCCCCGCTCACCTGCCACCGTAGAGAAGCGGGCAAACATATCGGTCGTCTTGCCCACCTGGCTAAAAATATCAGCTTTGGTGTAGGCTGTAATATCATGTGTCACTGTAAATGTGCCAAAAGCCCCCGAGCCTTTGGCATGCATCCTTCTTTCCGGAATAACTTCCCGGTCAAAATTGGCCATTTTTTCGAGAAACCAAAAATCCTGCATCAGCATGGGACCCCGGGGGCCTGCTGTCTGCGAATTCTGGTTATCAGGGACCGGAGCGCCGGTTTGTCTGGTCAGCTTTTTGTTGTTTTCTTCCATTTTAAAATGATTTATGATCTTCCCCTAAAATTATACATATTTCACAAACAACCGCTCCTTTCCACCATTGCTATTACTTATAGCGCTATTAAATTTTCCTTTTTGGCTGCTCCTGCAGCTGGCGGTTCTTATGCTACGCAGGCATATAGAACAAAAGGGGCACACCTTATCGGCATACCTCTTTTCATTGGGACATGTGGGAACATGCGCATGCCCACATAACGATCGTGCAACCGCCATCTCTACCCAGCCAGGACTATTGCATTCCCTCGGTCCGGGCCTCGCGGTGAATCTTCTTTACCAGGCCTTGTAATACATTTCCGGGTCCACATTCGGTAAACTGTATCACCCCATCGCCGACCATATGCTGAATCGTCTGTGTCCAGCGTACAGGTGCTGTCAACTGATTGATCAGGTTGGCCTTTATAGCTTCCGGATCCGTATAAGGCAGGGCATCTACATTTTGGTATACCGGGCAACGCGGTGTGTTAAATGCAGTAGTCTCTATCGCTTTTTGTAAAGATACACGGGCAGGTTCCATTAAAGGTGAGTGAAAGGCACCCCCTACCTGCAGCACCAGGGCCCGCTTTGCCCCCGCAGCCTTCATGGCCTCACATGCTTGATCTATTCCTTTAAGACTGCCCGAAATCACCAATTGGCCGGGACAGTTATAGTTAGCCGGCACCACCACTTCATCCGTAATGCCCGCGCAGATTTCTTCTACTTTCGCATCGTCCAGGCCCAGAATGGCAGCCATGGTCGAGGGGTTTTGCTCACAGGCTTGCTGCATTGCGGCAGCACGCTGTGCCACCAGCTTCAACCCGTCTTCAAAGCTAAGGGCACCTGCGGCCACCAAAGCAGAGAATTCGCCCAGCGAATGACCGGCCGTACAGTCGGGTTGCAGTCCCGGCGTACTTAGAAAACGGATTACCGCATGCAGGAACACTGCCGGCTGGGTGACATTGGTTTGCTTCAGGGCCTCATCTGTGCCTGTAAACATAATATCGGAGATGCGGAATCCCAGGACCTCATCGGCCTGGTCAAAAAGCGCCTTAGCGGCCGCATCGGACTCATAAAGGGCCTTGCCCATTCCTGAAAACTGGGCTCCCTGGCCGGGAAATATAAATGCATGTTTCATGAACAAAATATTTTAAAAAAATGAATAACAACAACCACAGGAAGCAGATCATAGCCCGATCTGACGCCTGTCGGCACAGCATTCTTGCCCCTCGGGTAATACACAAATCCCTGCAAATGCCCTGCAATAATACAAGCTTAACGCAAAATTCACAAGGCTTTTCCCCCTTTAGCTTATATTTATCCACATTCTCCGCTATAATTCATTCTTTGCTTGTATTTTTGTCCATAGGGGAACCTTTTCCCGGGAGGCCGTATCCGGCCCTATTTTGTATACTTTTCAATTGTGCTCATTCATGCAGTTCACCTACTATGGCCAAAGTTGCTTTCAGGTAACCGTAGCCGGCAAAAAATTATTGTTCGATCCCTTTATTTCGGGCAATGAACTAGCCAAAGATATTGATAGCAACAGCATTCAGGCAGATTATATCCTTTTATCGCACGGGCATGCAGACCATATCCTGGATTGTGAGCAAATCGCCAAACGCACAGGTGCACAGGTCATCTGTAGCTGGGAAATTTACGAGTGGCTGGGCAAAAAAGGCATTACTCATGTACACCCGATGAATACGGGAGGCGAGTGGGCATTTGAAGGCTTCCGGGTTAAATGCCTGGTAGCACACCACAGCAGCGGACTGCCCGATGGCAGCTATGGTGGCAACCCCATGGGATTCCTGATCACCTCCGAAGAAATAAACTTTTACTACAGCGGCGATACTGCTTTGACCCTGGACATGCAACTGCTGCCACGCTGGGCCCGCCTGGATGTGGCTATCCTTCCCATAGGCAATAATTTTACTATGGGTATAAGCGATGCCGTGATTGCTGCCGGGTTTATACAATGCGATCGTATAATTGGTGTACATTTCGATACCTTTGGCTATATTGTCATTGATCATGAGGCCGCCTTGCAGGCTTTTCAAGAGGCCGGTAAGCAACTGACACTGCCTCAGATCGGCACCACGATAGACATTTAGACCATTTTAATCAGATCATTTAAGCATTCTACCTCAATAGAAAACATGGCGAAAGTAATAGCGATAGCAAATCAAAAAGGCGGCGTAGGCAAAACCACCACAGCCATCAACCTGGCGGCAAGTCTGGCGGTTCTGGAGTACAAGACCCTCCTGATCGATGCAGACCCTCAGGCCAACAGTACGACAGGCAACGGCTTTGACCTCAAAAACATCCAAGTGAGCCTGTACGATTGCCTGGTGAATGAAATGCCGGTACAGCAGGCCATGCTGCCTACCGAAACCCCCAACCTGTATCTGCTGCCCTCGCACCTCGACCTGGTGGGCGCGGAGATTGAGCTGATTAACCACCCCAGCCGGGAGCATATTATGAAGCAGGCATTGGAACAGGTAAGTGATCAGTTTGATTTCATCATCATCGACTGCTCACCTTCCCTGGGCCTGATTACCGTCAATGCGCTGACCGCAGCCCATTCCGTGGTCATCCCGGTACAATGCGAGTATTTTGCCCTTGAAGGGCTGGGTAAATTGCTGAATACCATAAAGATTGTACAAACCCGCATCAATACCAGCCTGGAAATAGAAGGTATTTTGATGACCATGTACGATGGTCGTTTACGCCTGAGCAATCAGGTGGTGGAAGAGATTAAGAACCACTTCGAAGAGATGGTCTTTAATACCATTATCCACCGCAATACCCGATTGGGCGAAGCCCCTAGTTTTGGCAAACCTGCCCTGATGTATGATACAGACAGCACCGGTGCGGTAAATTACCTGAACCTGGCTAAGGAAATTCTACAGAAAAACAACCTGACGAAAATCAAGAACGAAGACAAGATTTTCGAACCTGACGAACATGGCAACAACTAATTCAACGGACATTACGCATAAGCATATGGCTACTCCCAACAAGAACAAGAAAGCACTAGGACTGGGCATCAAAGCCCTTCTCAATAATATTGACGAAGACCTGAAAGGAACAGAAACTGCATTTCCCGCCGTGACGGAGAAGCCTGCTATGGCCACTGTGGGCGGGCGTATCCCTATTGATCTCATAGCGCTTAACCCCAAGCAACCCCGCCACGACTTTGACAAAGAGGCACTTCAGGAACTGTCTGAAAGCATTAAGCTACACGATATCATACAACCCATTACCGTAGCGCGGGCAGCAAACGGAAAATTCACACTAATATCGGGAGAGCGCCGCCTGCGTGCGTCCAAAATGGCCGGGTTAAAAGACATTCCCGCTTATATACGTACTGCCGATGACCAGGAATTACTGGAAATGGCCCTGCTGGAAAACCTCCAACGGGAAAACCTAAATGCCATCGAAATATCGCTGAGCTACAAGCGGCTGATGGATGAATGTAACCTGACCCAGGAGCAGGTAGCCGAGCGCATGAAAAAAGAACGGAGCACCGTGGCCAACTACCTGCGCCTGCTCCGCCTGCCGCCCGATATCCAAAAATCGGTACGCGAGGGTGTGTTGAGTATGGGTCATGCCCGCGCCATTATAGGCCTGGACAAAGTGGAGGAGCAGCTCTACGTATACCGCGAAACCGCCACCAAAGGCCTGTCTGTAAGGCAGGTAGAACAATTAGTCAAAAACATGCTGCAGGACAAAAAGCCTGTAGAAAAAGCAAAAACAGTGGCCAAACTACCTCCGGCCTACAAACGCATTGAAGACAGCATGGCCTCCCATTTTGCCACCAAAGTACATCTGGACCGTAAGAAAAGCGGCAAAGGCGCCATCCTTATTGAGTTTTATAACGATGAAGACCTGGAACGCATCATGGAAGCCATGAAGTTATAAGAGATTCCGCAGCGGTAGTCGCT
>JBEBUO010000175.1:0-5486 GCA_040393285.1 Taibaiella helva
CGATGCACAGAGGTATGAAAGTCTTTCTGGGTATAGCATCACTGTTGTTCATCGTATACGTGCATTTGCTCGCTGCAAAGTCAGGGTTGGTATGTTTGTATATCTTATTGATGGGATATGGTTTTTCCTATTTATATCGAAGCAATCGTTTGATAGCTTATCTCTTGCTTGCCGGCATAGCCTTATTGCCCGTGGCGGCCTACCGTTGGATGCCCACCTTCCAAAAGAAGGTAGACTATGTAAAATATGAGGTTGATAAATCTATGGAGGACCAACACTTCGATTACTCTTTGAGTGATGCAGGCCGCATGATCACTTATGACATCGGCTTAAGAGCTATAGCGGCCCAGCCCTGGCTGGGCGTTGGTGCAGGAGATATAATGCCGGAAATGCGCAAAGGATATGAACTTTATTACCCCGAAGTGCCTGTGTATGAGCAGTACGGGCCTATTAATCAATTTCTTTATACGGCATTATGTGTAGGCATCCCACTTTCCTTGGTTGGTGTATGGCTGGCCTTCACGCCTGTTTTTTACAGAGGTGTTAATAGATTATATGTTGTTATAAGTGCATTCGTATTATTGTTCAGCCTTATGGTTGAAGCTATGCTTGAACTTCAGTTTGGGGTGTTTACTTATTTGTTTTTTATCCTCTTTTGGTTATCAGCTTCTGCGGATCAACCGGTTGGTAAAACCACGCAAAACTTATGAAAGAAGTCAAGAAAATAAGCTTGTCGTACTGGACGCTAGAGCGGCAGGAGTGGATTGCCACCTCGTCTTGTATCGTCATGATGGCCGGTCTTTTATTCTCCAGGGCATTACTTACAGCAAGTATGGTGGTCATGGTGTTGAATGCACTGCACCCGCAATTGCTTACTTCCACTTGGGTTCGGGTTTCAAAAAGCAGATTTGCCTGGTGTTGTACCCTGTTTTTTTTCACCTATCTTTTAAGCGGTTTATGGAGTGAGGATCATTTGGTATGGTGGCATGCTGTGCAGATAAAACTGCCGTTTCTGTTTTTGCCATTTGCCCTATTGAATGCGCCTTTTCATAAACCTAAATTCAGACAATGGGTTATAGCTGGGATATTGGCGGTGTTGTTTTCCGGCATAATTTACAGCCTCGGTTTTTATGGCCTGAACTACGAAGTGATCGGAAAAAGGCCCCATCTGCCCTCTCCACTGGGGGGCGATTATATTCGGTTTACTATTGCTTTGGTACTCGGCGGGCATATGGTCGTCTATTTGTGGCTGCATCAACATCTCTATCCTTTAAGCAAGCTACAGCAGGTCTTGTTGTTTGTCTGGGTGCTAGTCACTACGGTTTACATCCACTTACAGGCTGCTAAATCAGGATTGGTTTGCTTTTATTTAACTATTGGTTTTTATTTTGTTATAGCTCTGCTCAGAGGGAGGCGACCCTGGTTATACATTTCTGTATTTGCTACATTTTGTATATTTATGGTGCTTATGGCCTTACGTTTTCCTAAGGTGCAGCAACAGATCGATCGTATGCGGTATGAGTATGAAGTATGGACCTCCAAGGATGTAAGTCGTTATAATAAAACCCACTCCTTCGTGCCGAGATTAAATTCCTATGAAGTCGCATTTCATGTAGTGCAGGATCATGTTTGGGCCGGTGTGGGCGCGGGTGATGTCAATGCCAAATTGGAGCAATCTTATGAAGAAATATATCCTTGGTTTGTCAAACGCCGTCAAATTATCCCACACAATCAATTTTTGTATACTGTATTGGCCGTAGGTTTGCCGCTGTCCATCTTTTTAGTAGGCATGGTTGTAGCACCTTTCCATCGAGGAGGAAACCACCGGTTCTATACTTGGGCTACAGGCCTGGTCATGGTTGTGGGCCTGCTTATTGAGGCGATGCTGGAGATTCAGTTTGGCGTGTTTGTGTACTTATTCTTCACCTTATTCTGGATGTCCGTATTCCGGCAGCAGAGGAGATAAGGTGAGTAAATGACGAAAGAACCGGGCCTCTTAACGCAGGGTTGCTGTGCCCTTACCGATTAAATATCCGCGATGGTATACTTCCACGAGGTAAGCTCCCTTGGTATATTCGGCGCTTTGTTGCCAGTCCACCATGATATCCTGAACAGGTTGTTCTTTTTGCAAATGAATTGTCTTGGAAACAGAGTAGTTAATGGGCTCGCCATCTGCTTTCACAAAGCTACCCGATCCCAGTCCGATATTACTCAACAGGTTTTCTTCCGGATCTACAATCCGTATATTTAATTCTTTCATGCCGTCATCTGCAAGACGGTTTTCATCGATATCGAAAAGAATACGCAACAAATCTACCCGTTTGGCTCTGGTTGTCATCCTTTCTTTACGTCCTCCTTTCCGAAGGTCTATGGCTGTGAGTCGAATATTAGAGGCATGCAATACCTTACCCAAGTCCACTTGTTCCTGTAGTACTTCATTGGTTTGGATTACTGAATCCCTTTCCTTGGTAAGCACTACATTTTTCTTTTTTAATGTAGTGATTTGTTTTTCGTACCCGGCAATTTTAAGGTTGAGCTTGCTAATTAATGCACGGGCTTCTTCGATATCCGTACCCGTAGCATGCTTGTTATCCAGTATTTCCTGAATACGGGATTTTGCTTTTTGTAGTTCCGACTTGCTATCCTTTAGCAGCTTGTCTAGTTGTGCGTTTTTTCCTGTAAGCTCATCAAGACGCGCCAGCGCTGCATTATATTCTGCCTGTAACAATATTCTTGCCGAGTCAGCCTGTTGTAATTTTTCTTCTGTTACTACTATTTTTTGCTCGGTAGCACCATCCCGATTGAAGTACAGGTAGATATTTGCCACCAGTAACAGACCGATAATACCAATGTAAATCCAGGTGTTTGATCGCTTAATGCCGGATTTGGAAGCTGGCTCGGGATCACTGGGCTGGCTGTATGGGTTAGATGGAGCGGCGTTACTCATTTCGGAAATAATTTTAATTTCCCTTTTATAAGAAGTAATTTAGTAACAAATATAGGTTTATGGCAACGCATACGACGAAACATACACTACATTTTCACAAAACATTAATTATTGACATTGAGACAGTGCCGTTAACCGGCGACTGGGATGGACTGGGTACGAGGTTGCAAAAGCAATGGTTGCGTAAAATGCAATTTATGCGTTTACCGCCCGAAGAACTAGCAGATCCTGCTCAGGTATACCGGGAGCGGGCAGGTATATTTGCGGAGTTTGGTCGTATCGTTTGTATAGGCATGGGGTTTCTACATGAAGAAGAAGAGTTGGTTAAAGTTCGGCTCAAATCAGTTGCCGACGAGGATGAAGGCGCTTTGCTTACTAATTTTTGTAAACTACTCCAGGCTTTTGAAAATAAACATAAAGACGTTATTCTTTGTGGCCATAACATAAAGGAATTTGATCTGCCTTATATTTGTCGCCGGCTTCTGGTGCATGGGATGGACTTGCCTCCATGTTTGCAACTTTCGGGCTTGAAGCCCTGGCAGATAGTGCATCAGGATACATTAGAATTGTGGCGGTTTGGTGATTATAAGCATTATACCAGCCTGGAGCTGATGGCAGCGGTGTTGGATGTGACCACCTCCAAATCTGATATGGACGGAAGTGAAGTGGGTAAGGTATATTGGCAACAAAAGGATGTAGGTAGAATAGCAAGCTATTGCTTGCAGGATGTCTATACCACTACACTCGTTTATTTAAAGCTTAAGGGTTGGAAAGGGGAACTGCCACAGCCTGTATATATTGACTAAAGTGAATTTTATTTATGACGAGCTTTTCGGAGATATTGCGACAACTGGAACAAAAACAATTTGCGCCGGTGTATTTGCTGGATGGTGAAGAACCTTATTATATTGATCGCTTGCTGCATTACTTCGAACATCAGTTGTTGCTGCCAGAAGAGCGTGATTTTAATCTGATCACGCTATATGGGAAGGACACAAGCTGGCAGGAAGTGATTAATGCAGCCAGGCGTTTCCCTATGTTTGCGCCGCACACTGTTGTTATCCTTAAAGAAGCGGGTCAGATGAAGGACCTTAATGAACTCGCGGCCTACCTGGAGCAGCCTACACCCAGCACCATACTGGTAATAGAGCACCGCTTTAAGAAGATTGACGGACGTGGTAAACTGGCCAAGCTAATGGCCAGCAAGGGTGTCTATTTTAGCTCGGCAAGGCTTAGAGAGGAAGAAGTACCGCAATGGGCTATTAAGTACGGGCAGTCCCGTAATCTGAAAATTGGGGATCGGGAAGCCGAGATGCTCGCGGTTTTTCTGGGAAATGATTTGCAAAAGCTGGTCAATGAGCTGGACAAGGTGATGATCAATGAGCCAGACCTTAAAGAACTCAGCATGGATCAGATAGAAAAGTATATAGGTGTGAGCAGGGAGTACAATGCTTTTGATTTCCCCAATGTGTTATTTTTAGGAGATACTGCCCGGCTGGCGAGAATGCTTCAATACTTTACCGGAAACCCGAAGGCAGCGCCCTTGCCCGTCATTACCGGTTCCTTATACAGTTATGTAAACAAAGTCTTTCTCTGTTATTATGCACAGGGGGCACAAAGTACGGGCAAAAAACTGGGCATTTGGGAACACCATCGTCGCGCTGCACGGCAGTATAGCCTGACGCAGCTGCACCAATGCCTGGGCTTACTCTCACTTTATAGCTGTAAAGCTGTAGGCATCAAGAATAGCCATAACGATACGGCCCTGCTTCAAGAGCTTACCGCACGGATGTTGCAGGTATTGCGCACCGGGTAAAAATATAGGTATAAAATTTGCAAAATTCAACGGAAATATTACCTTTGCCGTCCTTACGGAAATGATGAAGTGTTCATCAATAACGATTGGGGGATTAGCTCAGCTGGCTAGAGCGCTTGCATGGCATGCAAGAGGTCATCGGTTCGACTCCGTTATCCTCCACATAAGTTTTAAGAGGCTGCCCTAAAAAAGGGTGGCCTTTTTTATTTGTTTCAATTTTTAGCTTGAAAAAGTGATATGCTGAAGATCCGTACGATACATGATGTAAATATCAAAGAGCTGTTGGCTGTATTTAATTTATCCTTTTCAGATTATTTTGTGCCTTTTCATCTTGATGAAGCGCAGCTACGTACAAAGCTGTATGCCGAACATATTGATCTTACACTTTCAGTCGGGGTCTTCGATTCCGGCAAGTTAGTCGGCTTTATGCTTCACGGTATTCATGATGGGGATGAAGGCAAGCTGGGTTACAATGGAGGCACAGGTGTCATTCCATCGCATAGGGGCAATGGCTTGACGGGTAAAATGTATGAATTTATAAAGCCCGTATTTCGGCGCGAAAATGTGCACCATGTTTCTTTAGAAGTGCTGGAGCAAAATAAAGCCGCACAAAAGGCTTATACTAAAGCTGGGTTCCACGTACAACGGCGCTTGATAAGTTATACCGGTGATATCCTTATTAATAGTGATGAAGGTAGGGATGAGGAACTTATGCCTTTATCG
>JBEBUO010000176.1:0-5431 GCA_040393285.1 Taibaiella helva
CCGATGCCTAACATGCCATTTTCACTTTGCAATTCTATCTCTATATCACCGGGCACGTAGTTAGCAACCATTGTAGGTATACCGATTCCCAAATTGACATACATGCCGTCTTCTAATTCCTGTGCAATACGTTGCGCGATCTGTGTTTTATCTAAAGCCATAGGTACTGTATATTTTATATTTTCCCAATCGGGTCAGGAACTTCAAAAGTATCAATTTATCCAAGAATAATCTATTACTCAGTTTGATTTTATTTTCGAAATGTTTATATTGTGAAACATATTCACCAATCAAAACCCGGATCATTTATGCTCACTATCGGCGTATTGAAAGAGCCCGTTTACGAAACACGCGTATCATTAGTTCCCGAAGTCGTCACAGCACTTGTAAAAAATAATATCCGGGTTTTGGTAGAGCAGGATGCAGGCGTAAACGCCTCGTTTAATAATGATCAATACGTGCAAGCGGGAGCTACTATAGAAAACCGTACCGAGGTATTGACCGCTTCCCGCATTGTTTTAAGTATACACCCGCCGGAAGCAGACGACCTGTTACAAACATCTCCCGGCAGCATCGTAATCGGCGTATTCCAGCCCTTATTCCAACCTGTTCTTATGGAGCAATGGGCGCGGCAGGGACTTACCGTATTCAGCCTCGATAGTCTGCCCCGCACCAGCCGGGCACAGGCCATGGATGTACTCAGCTCGCAGGCCAACATTGCAGGTTATAAAGCAGTGTTGCTGGCAGCTAATATATACCCCCGATATTTCCCTATGTTCATGACCGCTGCGGGTAGCATTCCGCCCGCACGCGTGCTCATTCTCGGAGCTGGCGTGGCAGGACTTCAGGCTATAGCTACGGCGAGAAGGCTGGGCGCTGTAGTAGAAGTCTTTGATACCCGGCCTGCCGTAAAGGAAGAGGTGATGAGCCTCGGTGCCAAATTCATAGAAGTGGAAGGCGCTGCCGATGCCAGTAGTGCTGGTGGCTATGCCGTATCCCAGACGGAGGATTTTCAACAACGACAGAAAGAAAAAATTGCGGCTCACGCCGCCAAGGCAGACATCATTATCACCACCGCCCAGATACCCGGCAAACCCGCACCACAACTCATCACCAAAGAAATGATCGCTTCCATGCGCGCCGGATCGGTAATTATCGACCTGGCGGCGGCCACAGGAGGCAATACCGCCTATACCGTTGATCAGGAAACCGTAGTTCACCATGAGGTGACAATTGTAGGCCATTCCGCATTACCTACTACCATGCCCTCCGATGCCAGCAAAATGTACAGCAAAAATATGCTCAACTTCCTGAAGTTACTGACAGATACTGCGGGAGCGCTGAAACTTAATTTCGAAGATGACCTGGTAAAAGGTTGCTGCATTGCACACAACGGCGAGGTAATACATGAACGTGTATCTGCACTTCTTCCGGCCTGAAAACAAGCTACCACACCCACAAAAAAGAATCCCTAATATGGAAAATATCCTTCAGTTTTTCAGCAATCATTACGACCTCATTACGATAGTGATCCTATCCATTTTTCTTGGCATCGAAATTATCGGCAGGGTTCCCTCTGTGTTACATACCCCTTTAATGAGCGGGGCCAATGCCATTCATGGAGTGGTCATTATTGGTGCCATCATCGTTATGGGGCAAGCGGAAACCGACAATTATCTGGCCCTTACCTTAGGTTTTCTGGCAGTCATCCTCGGCACGCTGAATGTAGTGGGTGGCTTTGTGGTCACCGACAGAATGCTGGAGATGTTTAAAAAGAAACCCAAAAAATAACCCCTAAGGTCTTATTCTAAACACAGAATTTTCACTGTATGCACGCTATCCTTTTACTCGCCTACCTTATCGGATCGGTTACTTTCATTGTCGGGCTAAAACGCTTATCCCACCCTGATCGTGCACGTAATGGCAACCTGCTGGCAGCAGCAGGCATGACCCTTGCCATATTCGCCACCATATTTTTATATAAAGATGAACTGGGCAGAGGCTTAGGCAATTACGGGTGGATATTCGGAGGCCTCATCATAGGCACCGTGCTCGGCTTCTTAATGGCTAAGCGCGTGCAGATGACAGCTATGCCGGAAATGGTAAGTCTCTTCAATGGAATGGGAGGCGCCTGCGCCATGCTGATCGCTATAGTGGAATACAATCATTTGTATCACCAGGGTGCGCTTTTGTCGCATAAAGGGATCTTGCTCATTATCCTGCTTGGGCTGATCATAGGTACCGTCTCCTTTGCGGGTAGTATCATCGCCTGGGGCAAACTCAACGGCCGCATCAAAGACAAGTTCATCCCCGGAGGCCAGTTGCTGAACTTTGCTTTTCTTGGAGGCATTCTGCTGTTGGCCATACTCCTGACCATAGGTGGCATCGCCCATCCGCATTTGCTTTTTTACACCATACTGGTGCTGGCCGTCCTGTACGGAGTACTTTTTGTCATGCCCATTGGCGGAGCCGATATGCCCGTGGTCATCTCCCTGCTCAACTCCTTTACCGGGGTAGCCGCAGCCTGCGGCGGGTTTCTATACAACAATCCGGTCATGCTTACCGGAGGCATCCTAGTGGGCTCAGCGGGTACCATACTTACCATACTCATGTGTAAGGCCATGAACCGCTCATTAAAGAATGTACTTATTGGCGCCATGGGCGGCAATAAACCAGCTCACGCAGCAACTGGTACAGATATGGGCCCTTACAAAGAGATTAACCTCAATGATACCGCAGTACTCCTGGCCTATGCCCGGAAGGTGTATATCATCCCCGGATACGGACTGGCGGTAGCGCAGGCCCAGCATACCTGCCACGAACTGGAAAAAATTCTGGAAGAAAAAGGAGTGGAAGTGAGCTACGGCATTCACCCGGTAGCCGGCCGCATGCCTGGACACATGAACGTACTGCTGGCAGAAGCAGATGTACCTTACGAGAAACTTATGGAGATGGAAGATGCCAACACTGAATTGGCCAACACCAATGTGGTACTTATATTAGGTGCTAATGATGTGGTGAATCCCGCTGCTAAAGAAGATCCGAAAAGCCCCATATATGGCATGCCTATTTTGGAAGTAGAACAAGCCGAACACATCATCGTCAACAAAAGGAGCATGAAGCCAGGCTATGCAGGCATAGAAAACAGCCTCTTTTTCAAGCCCAAAACCTCCATGCTGTTTGGCGATGCCAAAAAAGTATTGCAGGACCTGGTCAATGAGCTCAAGTCGATTTAAAGCTGTAGCACACCGGCTGGGCTAATGATTAACACGCTGCACCATACGACCTGGGCAACCACTATTGCTCTTCGATCAGCTTGAACCCAAAACCTCGTATATTTACAATAGAGAGTTTGTCGTCATGTTTCAGGTATTTCCTCAATTTGGCAATATACACGTCCATGGTACGTGCATGGAAAAAACTATCATCTCCCCAAAGCTGTAGCAACGTTTCTTTACGGGGCATCAAATCATTTTTATGTTGCAGAAGTGCCTTAAGCAGCTCCGACTCTTTATGGGACAGGTTAAACGTTTCCGCATCACATTTCAGCACCTGGCTCACGGGATTAAATTCGTAATTGCCAAAATAATAGGGCTTTGAAGAAATCTCTGCAGGCCGCGCATTGGCTTTGCGCCGCAATAATTCCTTTATCCTGAGGAAGAGTTCCTCCAGATTAAAGGGCTTTTTCAGGTAGTCATTACCCCCTACTTCAAATCCTTTTACCACATCATTTGTTTCCGACCTCGCAGTAAGAAACAAGATAGGGGTATCGGCACTCAGGGCCCTTATTTTACCGGCTACTACAAAACCGTTTACCGCCGGCATCATTACGTCTAAGATGCAAATGTCAGGTTTCTCCCTCATGTACATTTCATAGGCTTCATTGCCATCTTTGGCCCAAAGCACCGCATAGGATTTGCGCTCCAGCGCTTCCTTTACCAATTTACCTAATACTACTTCATCTTCGGCCAACAAAATTGTTTCTTTCTTTTCCATGACTTACTTTTTAGGAACATGTAATTTAAACCGGGTACCTATCCGGTTGGTACTCTCCACCGTAATCTCACCTTCATGTAGCCTGATGATTTCCTGTACATAACTCAGACCCAGACCATACCCCTTCGTTTCATGTTCATCGCCGGTAGGCACCCTGAAAAACTTATCAAATACTTTGGCAATATAGGCATCCGGAATACCTTTGCCATTGTCCTTAACTGAAATAAATGACTCCTCCTCACTTTCCCATGCATTGATCTGAACAGATATATCCTCCTTATTTTTATCGCCGTATTTAATGGCGTTTTCAATCAGGTTCTGCATCACATTGGTCATATGTATTTTGTCCGCACGAATATACATGCTATCAGGAAATATCGTAACTGCCATCTGCACATTCGCAGTATCCATTTTCGGCTTAAAACTACTAACAATACTTTCCAACCAAGGTTTAACGGGAAACCGCTCAAAATGTACTGACACTTCGCTTTTTTCAAAAGCAGCCATCTTCAGCACCTTATCTACCAATAACGTCAAGCGGTTCAATTCATTATTAGCTACCTTAAAATATTCCCGCTTTTCCTCTTCATCCATTGTTACCGACTGATCCTGAAGCAGCTCCAACGCTAAGGAGACTGAACTGATAGGCGTTTTTAACTCATGCGTCATGTTGTTCATGAAGTCATTACGGATTTCTGTCACCCGTTTCTGCCGGTAAAAGATAACCACCATAAGAATCAACGAAGTGGTGCTGCCCACCAGCAGCAAAAGCGACAAGATCATGACGGCACCCATCTGCTTGATCACAACAAAATTAGCCCGGGGAACCGCTACCTGCATACGACCCGAATACTTCTTGTTTAACCGGATCGGCAGGCTGAGCGCAAGACCGGACTTGGTACTGATCTGCTCAAAAGAGAAAGTATCCGTGGTGCACAATAAATAGTGCCGGTTATTATCGAACAGCGCCAGTTCAATCGGAAATTTTTGCTCCTTAGCAAGTAAAAAATTTTGCAACTGCTCCTTGTAGGCATCCAACGTAAATTCCCGCTTGAGGGTATCCCTTACACTACTTTTCAACAGGTCCCTCGCCATTCCCATGACTATAGAATCGGAGACATCCCCGCCATCAGGAAGAAGCACAATATTCTGCCGGTCCTTTGGGTCGCTGGTGGAAAGGCCCTTAAGCAAGCCCGCCGACAATTCATTGACAATCATACCAATTTCCGCACTCGTTCCGTTCTGCACATGCGCCTCTATCAATACCGACTCCACATCAGCCAATAACCGTGCCTTCTTCTCCTTATAGAATTTGGCCAGCCAATAGCCCTGCATGCATATGATGCCAAACATGGCCAAACAGGCAATGACAACCAGATTTGTTAAACGATGACGCAAAATAAAATACTTTATACCCGACAAATATAAAATCAAA
>JBEBUO010000177.1:0-5397 GCA_040393285.1 Taibaiella helva
TTACTTTGGAAGGAGGCATTGGAAGAGTGTCTGCTGCCGGCATTAATGAATATGGTCGGCACCTTGCATAAGATGGCCAAAAACTGGAGTCAGGTACCCTTGCTGGCGCGCACGCACGGACAAGCGGCCTCTCCTACAATTCTGGGTAAAGAAATGATGGTATTCGTAGAACGCCTGCAGCATCAGGTAGCTTTATTGGGTTACGTTCCCTACGCGGCGAAGTTCGGTGGTGCCACGGGTAATTTTAATGCGCATCATGTAGCTTTCCCGAAAAAAGATTGGATATCATTCGGGAATCACTTTGTGAATGATATATTAGGCTTGCAACGGATGCAGTTTACCACGCAAATTGAGCATTATGATCACCTTGCGGCCCATTTCGATGCCTTAAAACGAATCAATACCATTTTAATCGACTTTGCACGTGATATTTGGACTTACGTGTCGATGGACTACTTCAAACAAAAGACGAAGAAGGGAGAGATTGGTTCCAGTGCTATGCCGCATAAGGTAAACCCCATTGATTTTGAGAATGCCGAAGGTAACCTGGGCATGGCTAATGCCTTGTATGAACACTTGTCTGCAAAGCTGCCCCTCAGCCGCCTGCAACGCGATCTTACCGACTCTACCGTACTTAGAAATATAGGTGTGCCTGTAGCGCATAGCTTGTTGGCCCTGCGATCGCTGGAAAAAGGAATGTCTAAGCTTGTACTTAACGAAGCTAAGCTTAACGAAGATCTGGAGCACAACTGGGCCGTGGTGGCTGAAGCCATACAGACCATACTGCGCCGGGAAAAGTTTCCCAAACCATACGAAGCTTTAAAGGACCTGACCCGCGGACAAGAGGGCATTACCCGAAAGACCATGCAGGCATTTATCGAAAAGCTGGATGTATCGGCTAAAGTGAAAAAGGAGTTGTTATCGATAACACCTCAGAATTATACGGGCGTCCATCCTGATTACGAGTAGGGATGCTGCGCCGGATCCAGCGTTCAGCGCTACTGTTATGCCTCTGGAGGAAATTCGAGAAACGCACAAACACGGGTATTATGAACTTCAAAATACAAGCGGAGTCCCAGACGCTCTGCCAGGTCAAGTGCTAATTGAAGTCCCATGCCGTTGGAGCGGCTGTGCATGGTCTGCCCCTTCATCATTTCATGAAAGCTATCTGCTTCTATAGGCTGATAAGTGTTGTTGCAAATACTTAGTTTTCGCTTATCGTATGCTATCGACAGGTCACTTTGGTATTGACTGTATTTTAATGCATTCTGCATCAGGTTACGGAGAATCACTGTGAGGTAGTTGATGTCTGTTTTCAACATCAGGTTGGTATCAACATGGTTGTGTACCCTGAGGTCTTTCTCTTTGATCAGTTCCGAGAAGAAGAATATTTTTCTATCTACCAGGTGTTTTACGGCTACTTCGGTAAATTCAGGGTTAAAGTTCTCCATCTGGCTTTTACTCCACACCACAAGGTCTTCCATTGTGTTCAGTAAGTTATCCGTAGCTTCCGTAAACTTGTGTTGGTATTCCTTGTTTTTTTCGTCGGTGAACAAGCCGGGGTTTTCTTTTTGAAGCCTTAGAAACTGGGCGATATGACCGATAGGGGCGCGTAGGTCATGGCTGAAAATGCCCAGTAACCGTGCTTTGCTTTCATTTGCCACAGCCAGCCTGTGGTTGAGTTGATCTAAATTATGGTTTTGGTCGTTAAGTTTTTTGTTGTTTTTCTCCTTTTGTAAATAGAAACGATAAAGCAGTAATGAAATAATACCCAGGGCGCTGAGGCATACAATCAAAAAGTATTTTTGCCGGGTTGCATTTTTCAGCTCCAGCTCATTGAGTTTTTGCGCGTTGGCCATACTGGCTATTTCCTGTTCCTTTTCTTCCGTACGATAACGTATTTCCATGTCGGCAAACAGGCGCATTTGCTCGTCCATATGTAAGGTATCCATGGTTGCTATGTACTGCTCATAACAAGCAGTTGACTGGGACAGCTTACCAGCGCCGGCAAAGGCCATAGCCAGGTAATGCAAGCCTTCAAGGTAATTACCTTTGTTTATTTTTTTGCTTACAGAAATGGATTGCTCCAGGAGCTGTATGGCTTGGGTATAATCACCTTCAAGGTAGGCCATCCGGCCTTCCAGGTGTTGCACCTGATGGATAAGGAAAGGCATTTTGCTTGATGCAGCACGCACACTGGCTTTTTGCAGGTAAGGTTTTGCCTGCGTTACCTCATTGCGGCTCAGGTAGTATTGAACGAGCGACAAATTACTCGTAACCATTTCTGAAGTGATGGCCGAGGAGGTATCTGCCTGGGCTTCCAACAGCCGGTAGTAATGCAGGGCCGTGTCCAGATTAGCCCGCTCGCCCATGGTGTATATATCGACGTATGCCGCATGGTACCGTCTTTGAATAACCTGGGACAGATTCTTGTATCGTGATCCCTGATGCAAGGCGGATATAGCCTTATCATGCATTTTCTTGGTCAGGTATATTTTGCAGAGGTTATAATATTGTACGGCCAGCTCCTTTTTGAGCGCTGTTTCCTGACTGGTGTCGGCTATCTCTTCATTCAGGCGGATGCCCTGTGTGTAATAGTTCTGGGCGGTGGCATAAAATGATTTGATATAATAGTAATTACCCAGGCCGTTGTATCCTTTTTGCCTGGCTTTTATGTTTTCGGTTGTGTCCATTACCGCATTAATCATGCCCAGCAGGCGCTGGTTGTCACTGCTGGTGTCTATTTGCAGTCGTAATACGAGCAGGGCACTTGCGGCAGCGTTCATAATCTCCGGGTTATGGGCCGCGGTGGCACAGGTCAATGCACGGTCAAAATAAATATCTGCACTATCAAATCGCATCAGGCTATAGTGGGCCACGCCGGTGGCAAAGGCAAAAGTTGCCCTTGTGCCTACGTCAGATTCAGGTGTCATGTTATAGCCTGTACTTCCGTAGGTTGCAGCGAGCTCGAAATTTTCAGGATAACCCGATATCTTGCCCAAAGCTGTGTCACATCGGGCTTGCAGGATTTGCAGGTCCGTATCCGTATCCCGACTGTTAGCAATGCTATGGCAGAAGCAGAGTAACAGGAGTAGGATAAAAGGTTTCATGTGTATACTATTTGTGCCATCATATGGCCATAGAGGCACTGCGGGCTAGGTAATCGTAAAGTTGATAGATAAGCCCTCCTGGATGCCTATCTGTGTGGTACAGGTATAGGTGCCTTTTTCCATTTCTTTAATAGAAAAACTGAGGTGCCCTTCCGGAGTAGGTTGGAGTCCGGAGAAGTTCTTGACGATACGTTGTTGCTGGTCCCGGATAACGATGGCGGCTTCTGCTGCTTCGGGTAGCAGTTTGTAGCGGATGTCAATTTTTTCCTCCCTTTGGGCAAGTCCGAGGATGATGATGTAATTTTCTACTTGCATGGGTCAAGGCTATTGGTTGCCTGACAAAGTTATATAAATTACGCCTATAAATTGACATTGCCGGATATAAGTCATTTTGTTATTGCCAGTTGGCCGGCAGGCTTCTATAGGACTTGCCAATAGGTAGCTCTTGCTCCTTCACCCAAACCCTGGCAGAAGTAAAGTGGGTAATCTTATCTTTATTGAGCACGTAGCTGCGGTGAATGCGTTGAAAGCGATCTGCCGGAAGCTGCTGTAAAAGGCCTCCGATTGTTTCCAGTACTAAAAAAGTCTGGTTTTTGTCCGTCTTTATCTTCGTATAGTCTTTCATGGCTTCCAAAAAAAGGATGTCATCAAAAGGTACTTTATACTTATCATAACCCTGTTTGATCAGTATGTAATCATGGCCGGCCGGGGAGTTATCAAGCGGCATGGCCTTTTTATGCAAGGCAAAGAACTCTTGTACACGTGCCATGCACTTTTCAAAGCGAAGGGCATCAATAGGCTTCAGCAAGTAATCAAAGATTTCCAGTTCAAAGCTTTCTACCGCATAATCGGGATGAGAGGTAATAAATATAGGGACAGGAACTTTACCCAATAGCTGGCGCATCATGTCTACGCCGGTCATGCCCGGCATCTCAATATCCGAAAACAAAATGTCCGGGGCCTTATTGTTTATTGCTGCCAGGGCATCAGAAGCACCCTGGTAGCTACCTATACTTTTAAGAAAAGGGTATTTGACAGCTTCTTGCTGTACCGCCCAGCGCGACAATTCTTCATCGTCTACAATCAGATAAGTAAGCTGTAATTCCATATATCGTTACGGGTATTTGATGAACTTACAGGTTGGTCGAAAATAAGCTACTTACTTTTGGTCGAAATCAACTACCACTTGCTCCGTACGTGGATGAGACTGACAGGTAAGGATAAACCCGCTGGCCAGCTCGTCGGGCTCAAGGGCATAATTTACTTCCATATCAACTTCACCGGATACCAATTTTGCTTTACAGGTGCAGCATACCCCTCCTTTACAGGCATAGGGTAGGTCGGCGCCCTGTTGCAAGGCCGCGTCCAGAATATTTTCTCCACCGTAAGCCAGGTTGAAATCAAATGCAGCGCCGTCCAGTTGTACCGTTATCCGGCTCATTTTACTGGTATCGATCTGCTCCTGTTTTTTCACCCAATCTTTATTGACGGTGCGCGGCTGATCGGGTGAGGAAAAGAGTTCAAAATGTACTTTATGGGCGTCCAGTTTTTTTTCTTCGAGCAAATAATCCCTTAAACCGAGAATCATTTCCTCTGGACCACAAATGAAAATTTCATCCATCTGGTCGATAGGAATCAGCGTGTCGCCCAGTTGCTTTATTTTTTCCCTGTTGATGCGGCCGTTAAAGAGTGGCATATCCATTGTTTCCCGGGTAAAAATATGGTACACCAGCAGGTTATTCATATGCCGGTTTTTCAGGGCTTCAAGCTGTTCTTTAAATATAATGGAACCCCTGTTTTTATTGCCGTATACTAAAGTGAATGAAGCTTCCGGATTTTGGTGCAAAATCGTCTTCATAATACCAAGTATAGGAGTGATTCCGCTACCGGCCGCAAAGGCCAGGTAATTTTTTTTCCCTTTATTTTCTGCTTTGGGGCTAAACTTACCTAGTGGTGCCATCACATCCAGCTGATCGCCTGCCTTCAGGCCTGTGTTGACGAAACCACTGAACTTGCCCGCTTCCATCTTCTTTACCGCCACCCGTAGTTCCCCGTCTTCAGGCGAGGAGCAGATAGAATAAGAACGTCGTACTTCCTGTCCGTTGATATCCGTTTTTAGGGTCAGGTATTGACCCGGCAAAAAAACGAAAGCCTCTTTAAGCGCCTCCGGGATGTGAAAACTAACGGAAACACATTCTGCCGTTTCCGGACGTATATCTTTGATGGTCAGTGTATGAAAATGAGTATGGGACATGATGGGGCAAAAATAATGAAAGCAAATTTGATG
>JBEBUO010000178.1:0-5352 GCA_040393285.1 Taibaiella helva
TACGATTGCCATTCGTCATTATATCTTCTAAAGCATTCATCCTTAGCGTCGTCGGTATAGCTGTAGGTGAGGCCTGTCCAACTTGATTTACATTTGATACCAAAATGGTTATTGGCTTCGGTACACAATTCACTTTCACCGGCACCGGTTTCAAAAAGCCCCTGAGCGAGCTTAATCGCCGCTGGTATGCCCGTCCGCTGCTGCTCAGACACCGCTATATCTTTAAACCGGGCCACGTAGGCCGCTACCTTTTCGTTATAATTGCTTTGGGCAAAGCTTTGACCGGCTAATAGACAAAAGCCCAACAATAATAAAGATTTACGCATAACGCTTTTTTATAGAAAAATTAATATTAGAGTTTACGGATAAGCATTAAACCATCGCGTACGGGCAAAATAACTTGCTCTACCCGCGGATCTGAAGCTATTTTTTGATTGAATTGGTGGATGTAAATGGCACTTTTACTTTGCTGTGGCTCGGGCAAAATCACCTCGCCATGAAACAGTACATTGTCGGCCAGAATAACGCCCCCGGATTGCATCCGTTCCACAACCAGATCAAAATAAGTACCATAACCCTTTTTATCGGCATCGATAAATACCAGGTCAAATACGCCTTCAATAGTAGGGATAATTTCATCGGCAGGTCCTATGTGCTGCACGATCCGATCTGCCATACCCGCTTCCGCCCAGTAAGCCTCCCTCATGGATTGCAGGCCTGCATCAATATCCACGGTATGCAGGCGGCCGCCCGGCTCCAGACCTTTAGCCAGAGAAATGGCAGAATAACCGGTATAGGTACCCAACTCCAATATGGTTCGTGGGCGCAACATTTGGCTAAGCAGTTGCAAAGCAAGGCCTTGAAGATGTCCAGAAATCATTTGGGCACCTTTTACATGGGCATGTGTTTCCTGATTTAGCCGCGCCTGCACATCCGATTCTGGAGTGGTAAACTGCTCAGCGTACAGGTTGATAGGGTCGGGAGTAATGATATGCTGCATATCAGAAATTAGGTTTTAACTTGTTATGGGTATAAAATTCCTGGATAAACGACACCACCTCATCCGCTGTATCAAAAACTTTGATCAGATCCAGGTCGCCCGGACTGATATTACTTTCTTTAGTAAACATCACTTCATTGATCCATTTGAACAATCCTTCCCAATAATCGGTTCCCACACATACCAATGGTGTCTGGATAGACTTTCTTGTCTGGATAAGCGTGGCCACTTCAAAAAATTCGTCCATGGTGCCAAAACCACCAGGCATCATCACGAAGCCCTGGGCATATTTTGTAAACATCACTTTCCGCACGAAGAAGTAGTCAAAATCCAGCCTCTTATCATTGTCAATAAAAGGATTATAATGCTGCTCAAAAGGGAGATCGATGTTCAGACCAACGGAATTACCACCTGCCATATTGGCCCCTTTATTTGCCGCTTCCATCACCCCCGGGCCGCCGCCACTAATAATACCAAAGCCCTCTTGCGATAGCTTATGTGCAATTTCAACAGTTAAATCATAATAACGATGACCGGGTTTGGTCCTGGCCGACCCGAAAATAGAAATACAAGGTCCAATTTTTGACAATTTTTCGAATCCTTCAACAAACTCGGCCATGATTTTAAAAATCTGCCAGCTTGAGTGTGCCTGTGGCTCTGTCCAGTCGCGTAATTTAATTTTTTGAAGCTGATCTTTCATGTAGGTACTAATATGCTGTCTCCAATCTCTTTTTAAAGTTAATGCTATGGCGCGAAGATAAGTTTTTATTATTGCACATAATGTTCATAAGACGTAAAGTTCATGCATGGCTTGGATCGAAAATGTGTAATTTCGCAGCCGCATGAAATTTGAATTAATTGCTACGGATCCGGATACCGGTGCCCGTGCCGGTGTGTTACATACCGGTCATGGAAGTATTGAAACCCCCATCTTTATGCCGGTAGGCACCGCAGGGAGCGTAAAGGCAGTGATGCAGGAGCAGCTGGTGCAGGACGTAAAAGCCCAGATTATCTTAGGCAATACCTATCACCTGTATCTGCGTCCCGGTCTTGATGTGATCGAAAAAGCAGGTGGTTTACATCGCTTCAATGGCTGGCAAGGCCCTATTCTTACAGATAGTGGCGGCTACCAGGTATTCTCCCTTTCGGGCAGCCGGAAACTAAAAGAAGAGGGTGCTTTGTTCCAAAGCCATATTGATGGCTCCAGGCACCTCTTTAGCCCCGAAAAGGTAATTGACATACAACGCAGTATAGGTGCGGATATCATTATGGCTTTTGATGAATGTACGCCTTACCCCTGCGAATACGGAGCTGCCAAGAAGTCGATGGAGCTGACCCACCGCTGGCTGGACAGGTGTTTTGAACAGTTTACCCACACAACACCCAGGTATGGCTACGAACAAAGCCTCTTCCCCATTGTACAAGGCAGTACCTTCAAAGACTTACGGCAAGCCTCTGCAAACTATGTAGTACAAAAAAACGCCGATGGCAATGCCATTGGAGGGCTTTCGGTAGGAGAACCCGAAGCGGATATGTACGAGATGTGTGCCTTGGTCTGCGACATACTTCCTAAGGAAAAACCACGTTATCTGATGGGTGTAGGCACCCCCTGGAATATTCTTGAGGGCATAGGCCTTGGAGTGGACATGTTCGATTGCGTGATGCCCACACGTAACGGCCGCAATGGCATGCTGTTTACGACGAAAGGCGTGATAAACATTAAAAATAAAAAATGGGCTGACGACTTCAGCCCGATTGACGAAGGATTAGGTGCGCATATCGTGAATCATTATTCCAAAGCCTACCTGAGACACCTCTTTGTAGCCGGAGAGATTCTGGGTTTGCAATTGGCCAGCCTCCAAAACCTTTCCTTCTATCTTCATTTGGCACAGGAAAGCCGGAAGCAAATCATTGCTGGTACTTTTGGCTCCTGGAAGAAAGCACAAACCGAGATTCTAAAACGCAGATTATAACCAACACACCTTGAGGATACCCGGATTGCACATACTGGACAAGTACATTCTGAAGAAATTCTTAACCACCTTCTTCTTTGCCATTGTTATCCTGGCGGTGATTGCCTGCGTGATTGATTACTCCCAAAAAGTGGACTCTTTTGTACGTAATAAGGCGCCTGTAAGCGCTGTGGCCTTTTACTTCCTTAACTTTATACCACACATTACGGCACTTTTGTTTCCGCTGTTCATCTTTGTATCAACCATTTTCTTCACCTCTAAAATGGCTTACAAGACGGAAGTAATTGCCAGCCTGGCTGCAGGCGTGTCTTTTCAAAGGTTTCTACGTCCCTATATCGTGGGCAGTGTATTGTTGGGTATCTTTTCCCTGCTGGTCAATCACTTCGTAGTGCCCAAAGCCAATAAGAACATCAATGTTTTTTACCAGAATTACATTAACGACAAACGTGTATCATCGGATAACAATGTGCATCTGCGCCTGAGCCCCGAATTATATATCTATGTAGAGAATTATAATTACCGCGAAAATTCCGGCCGTCGCTTCACTATGGAAAAGGTGAAAGGCACCCTTCTGTTAGAAAAAATCATGGCAGAGTCTATCAGCTACGATAGTACAAAAAAAGAGTGGACGCTGACGAATGTAAAAATAAGAACCAATAACGGGCTTATAGAAACGTTTACGAAAAAGGATAAAGAAGTGCGCAAAATTGCCTTTACGCCCAAGGATCTGGATGTGGATGGTACGCTACGCGAAACAATGACCACGCCCGAACTCATTACGTTTATCGAACAGGAAAAACTAAGGGGACGCGAAAGTGTCAACATCTTCCTGATTGAACGATATAAACGCACAGCACAACCCGTAGCCGGCATTATCCTCACCCTTATTGGCGCGTGCATCGCCTCCAGAAAGGTAAGGGGAGGCAGCGGCCTGCATTTGGCCATAGGCATCCTGGGTTGTGCCATTTATATGCTCCTGCTCCAGTTTACCCAGACCTTTTCCCTCAACGCGGGGCTGAATCCTTTCATCGCGGTATGGATCCCCAATGCAATCTTTGCCTTTGTAGCGGTGTATTTCTTACGGAAACAAATTAAATAAAGAAGTGAACCATAGGTATTCAGCCAAAAAAAATTACTTTTGCAGTCCTTAGAAGTCATTAACTTAATACCTTTACAGAATATGTCGCATCCTGTACAAGTAGAAACACCAAATTCTTCCAGCAGTGCCGCTTTTTGGGCCTGCCTGATCTTTGTAGGCCTCCTTGTAGGCGCTATCAATTTTACGCGCATCATGGGCGAAAGTCATGGTAGCCACGGCACGCATGACACGGAACACGTAGAAGAAGGACATCATCCGGCAGGCCATGGCACACACGACACCCAGCCCGCTGAAGAAGCTACTCCCCATCACTAGTATAGAAACGCCCGAACATGGGAAAAGATGAAGTCATTGTTATTACAGGGGCCGCCGGCTTTATCGGCAGCGCTCTGATAACTTATTTGAATCAACTGGGGTACGAACAACTGATACTCGTAGACGACTTTTCCAACGAGAAGAAAGTATATAACCTGGTCGGCAAAAAGTACCGCATCAAAGTACATCGGGAGCAGTTTTTCCACTGGCTGCAACAACATCCTGACGATGTGCGCTATATATTTCACCTGGGTGCGCGCACAGATACTACTGACAAAAATTACGAGATTTTTAAAACCCTGAACCTGGAGTATTCCAAAAGCATCTGGGCATACTGCAGCCGGTTCGGGATACCCTTAGTGTATGCCTCTTCAGCAGCCACTTACGGCGATGGTAGCCTGGGCTTTACAGATGACGAGACACAGCTTGAGCTCCTCCGACCACTTAACCCATATGCCGTATCGAAGAATGAATTTGACATTTGGGCGCTGGAACAAAAAAACGCACCGCCCTGCTGGTATGGTTTAAAGTTTTTCAATGTATTTGGCCCCAACGAGTACCATAAAGGTCGCATGGCATCAGTTGTCTACCATGCTTACCGGCAGGTATTGCAACACGGCCGCATCAGGTTATTCCGCTCACACAGGCCGGACTATGGCGACGGGGAGCAAATGCGGGATTTTATCTATGTAAAAGACGTCATTGCCGTATGTGTGTGGCTTCTTGAACAAACACCGACTAAGGGCATTTACAATTTAGGTACGGGCAAGGCCCGGAGTTTCAACGATCTGGCGAAATCCGTATTCAGCGCTTTGAACTTACCCGATAGTATACAATATATAGATACTCCGGAAGACATTAGAGATAGCTACCAGTACCATACCGAAGCGGATATGCGGAAACTACGGGCCGCAGGCTATACCCGCCCCTTTTATAGTCTTGAAAAGGGTGTGGAGGATTACCTC
>JBEBUO010000179.1:0-5285 GCA_040393285.1 Taibaiella helva
GGTGCGGAACTGGACGATGCCAACGAGGAAATTGGCGCAGAGGACGAAGAAAATAATTACTACAGCCTCGGCGGAGACAATCACGAAGACCTCGAAGAGGATCAGGGATGATACCGGGAAGTGCTTATTTTACAGTAGTTGCCGACAAGAGGTTTCAGATTTTAATTCTTAATTGTACATTTGAGTTTTAATCCGATCCTGCTACATGTCTAAAACAGAAACGACCGCTGCACCCTTATTCGAATCAGATAAGCTACGCGCTATTGATGCCATTGACCGTGCCCAGCTTATCGCTTTTGCACCTTATGTATGGGAGGCATCACGCCTTTTGATGGACCAGGGGATTTTGCAAGCCCTTTCCGATCATGCAGAAGGTTTGTCCCTTGAAGAAGTGAAACAAAAGGTAGCGATGTCGCATTATGGCGTCCGGATTTTGCTGGAAGCAGGTTTGGGCATAGGACTTGTGTACCGTAAATCCGACAAATATTTCTTAGCCAAAACCGGCTACTTCCTACTCCACAATGAGATGACGCGGGTTAACTTCAACTTCATGCGTGATGTCTGCGCTGCCGGCGCGCCTACCCTGGGGGCCTCTATAGCTAATAGCAGGCCGGAGGGTTTAAAGACGCTGGGCAACTGGAAAACCCTGTACGAGGGTCTGTCTCAATTCCCGGAGCCCGCCAAGAGCAGCTGGCTTGCTTTTGACCACTACTACTCCGACAATGCCTTTCCCGAGGCCTTGCCCCTGATCTTCGAAAGCCACCCCAAACGAATTTTGGACATTGGCGGCAATACCGGAAAATGGACCTTGCAGTGCCTGGCGCACAACGAAGAAGTGATGATGGGTATCGTCGATCTGCCTGGTCAGCTGGCTATGGCCGCCATCAATATTAATGAAGCCGGCTATGAGGGCCGGGTACAATACCATGAGCATGACCTGCTTGACCCCAGTCTCCGTTTACCTGAGGGATATGATACAATTTGGATGAGCCAATTTCTGGATTGCTTTGCCGATGAAGAAATCATTGCCATTCTAAAAAAATGTCATGCCGTAGCCACTCCGGATACCCGGATTTTCGTTAACGAAACCTTTTGGGACCGGCAACGATTTGCTACCTCTGCCTTCTCCCTTCAAATGACCTCGCTTTATTTTACGACCATGGCCAATGGCAACAGCCAGATGTATGATAGTGCTGTGTTTCTTAAACTAATTGATGCAGCCGGCTTTGCCGTTGTCAAAGAATACGATCAGATTGGTCTGAGTCATACGATATTAGAACTCCGGACAAAAGAATAAGTTGTACCCCATTTTAAATTTTAATCTGAAATGATAGAAACAGATGTTTTAGTGATTGGTGCCGGCCCTTCGGGATCGGTAGCTGCTGCTATTATAAAGAAAGCAGGATTTGACGTCAGGATAGTAGAAAAGCAGCAGTTCCCCAGGTTTGTAATTGGAGAAAGCCTGCTGCCCCGCTGCCTGGAAGCACTGGAAGAAGCAGGTTTTTTAGATGCTTTAAACCAGCGGCATTTTCAGGTAAAGACCGGTGCGAAATTTGTACGTCATGGAAAGATCTGCGATTTTACATTCGAAAAACAACACTCCCAGGGCTGGCGACATGCCTGGCAAATGCCCCGGGCAGAATTTGACCTTACCCTGGCTACGGAATGCCAACGCATGGGCGTACACCTGGATTACAAGCATGAAGTGACCGATATTCAGATTGCGGATGACGGCACCAGCGTCACTACGATAAAACCGGAAGATGGACCGGTTTACCAGGTAAAAGCCCGGTTTATTGTTGACGGAAGTGGCTACGGCCGGGTGATTCCCCGCTTGTTTAACCTGGAGCGGCCTTCATCCCAGCCCGCACGCAAAACCCTCTTTGCCCACATCACCGATCCCCGTCGTCTGGAACAGGAAGAGCCCAACCGTATAGTGGTATACGTACATCGGGATGATTGCTGGATCTGGACCATCCCCTTTGCCACCGGTATCACTTCGGTAGGATACGTGTCCAATCCCGAGTTTTTCGAACCTTATACCGGCACACCAGAAGAGCAGTTCAGAGCGATGCTGGCTGATGAGCCTGCTTTAAAAGACAGGTTTGCCCAAGCCGAACTCATTTTTGAACCCCGCACCTTACAGGGATGGAGTGCTACTACAGACACGTTTTGCGGTAATGGTTTTGTGTTGACCGGTAATGTGACGGAGTTTCTGGATCCTATATTTTCATCCGGTGTAACCTTGGCCACCGTATCGGCCCAAACGGCCGCAAAACTGGTTATAAGGCAGCTTAAGGGCGAGGCCGTAGACTGGCAGAAGGAATATACAGAGCCCACGATGGAAGGTGTTGCTGTTTTTCGTACCTATGTCAATAGTTGGTACGACGGCACCTTATTTAAGATCTTCTTTGCTGAAAATAAGAGTGAGGAAATGAAGGCACAGATCTGTAGCGTACTGGCCGGCTACGTATGGGACCAGAGCAACCCTTTTGTAAAAAATCACGAGAAATCAGTGCGTACCCTGGCGCGGTATCTGGAAAGCAATGCTTCGGCCTGATTTAAAATGCTTAATTTTAACCCAAAAATGATTATGAAGAAGCTATTTTTATGGGCGGCCTTAGCCGTAGGATTATCTGCCTGCGGGAGCAATGAAGCCACCGACGACCATCAAGGGCATGACCACAGTACAGAACCAGCAGTGACGACAACCACCGCCAGCGGACCTGTAGATCCTGTATGCAATATGGCCAAAGGGGACAACTGGACCGAATTTGTCGTAGCCGGCACGGATACCACCTGGTTTTGTAGCCCACACTGCAAAGAGGCCTATGAGGCTAATCCCGACAAATATAAACTGTAAGCACATTTCTAAAAAAAAGAGGTATTGGTGGCGCGCTCCGGCGCGCCATTATTATAATAAACAACGATGCAAGTAGCGGAAATGTATATGCAACGCTGTCTTCAACTGGCGGCTAAGGGTGCCGGCTTCGTCAGTCCTAATCCGCTAGTGGGTGCGGTGCTGGTATACCAGGATCGTATTATTGGGGAAGGCTGGCACGAGCGCTACGGCGGACCGCATGCAGAAGTCAACTGTTTGCAGTCTGTGTCGGAAGGCGACCGACAGCTCATTTCAGAAAGCATATTGTATGTGAGTCTCGAACCCTGTGCCCACCAGGGTAAGACGCCACCCTGTGCCGACTTAATTGTGGAAAGCGGAATACGCCAGGTAGTGGTTGCCTGCACCGACAGCTTTTCCGAAGTAGACGGAAAAGGTATACAAAAACTACAAGCTGCCGGCATCACCGTTCATGTGGGCATCTTGGAAAAGGAAGCCCGTTGGCAGAACAGGCGGTTTTTTACTGTACAGGAACGCAACCGACCCTATATTATCTTAAAATGGGCCGTAAGTGCTAATGGTTATCTGGCACCCGCTGACGGCGAACGGGTAATGATGAGCAATACCTTTTCACAACTTTCCGTACAGCAACAGCGGGCCACAGAAGATGCGGTACTGGTCGGCTACCGGACTGCCCTGCAGGACAATCCCCGCCTGAGTAACCGGTCGGGAACAGGACGCCAACCCTTCAGGATGGTGACCGATTTTGAGCTGAGCCTGCCCGATGATTTGCATATTTTTGACGGCACGCAGGCCACTGTTATCTTTAATTTGCAGCTGCAAAATTCCAGTCCCCCATTGTATTGGCATAAGCTGGAAGCCACAGGACAACTCAGCCGCCATATTTGTGATTTTGCTACGGACCATCAGCTGTCTTCCCTTATCGTGGAGGGCGGGCAAAAAACATTACAGGCATTTCTACATGAAAATCTTTGGGATGAGGCATTCATCTACCATACGCCGTTGACGATACAAGACGGAGTGACAGCGCCTCCATTGCCCCGAGCCCTGCTTTATGACCAATACCAGCTGGGTAACGATCGGCTGCGCCGCTTGCTTCATTTCGACACGGCTGCAGTATTCCATCAAGCTACGGAAAAGTACCTTTATTAACTATGACGCAGGAAAAGTATACTTACCATACCATACAAGCGGCTACTCAGGCAGACTTCAGGGATCGGGGAAGTAAGTTTTTGGCCTATACCTATCCCGTTAAGGACAAGGAGGAGGTAAAGCAGCAGCTGCAACTATTGAAGAAGGAGCACCCTAAAGCGGTTCATTACTGCTATGCCTATCGTCTGGGCGTAGACGGCATGGAATACAGGGCCAATGATGACGGAGAGCCATCCGGAAGTGCCGGCCGGCCTATATTGGGGCAGATAGACAGTGCCGGATTAACGCATGTACTGGTGGTTGTGGTACGCTATTTTGGGGGTACTTTGCTGGGTGTACCCGGCCTGATTCATGCCTATAAAACGGTGAGTGCAGCAGCCTTGTCAGCTGCGGAGGTCGTAGAACGACAAATCGAACATATCGTCCAGCTGGAGTTTAGTTATGATCTGCTGAATGAGGTGATGACTATCCTGAAGCAACACCAGGTCAACATTTACCAACAGGATATGCAACTTTTTTGCCAATTGCGTATAGGCATTCCTTTGATACAAAAAGCATCCTGCATGCGGGAACTGGAGCATATTTACGGGCTGGACATCAGTACCGGTAAGCCGTAAGGCCAATAGTTCTTATTTATCCGGTCATTGATGCGGAAGCAGCTACCGCTTCCTTCATTTACCTTATTTTTGCTGCTTATTTTTAAGCCTATGGAGACGGACTGCATTTCCCACAAAGCTACAGGGTATTTTTCCCCATTGATTATTGACTACCTGGAGCAACAAGCATCACTGGCACCTTTTTACCAATATACACCTACAGATGAGGGAATGGACAGGGCTATTGCCGACCGGAAGAAATTTCCGGTAGACAGGGCTTTGTTGGTAAACACCCTCAAGGCGCAATACGCAGGCATAGACATCAGTGATTCTGTTAGGGACAATATTGCAGCCTTGACGGAAGAACAAACTTTTACGGTTTGCACCGCGCATCAACCCAATTTGCTCACGGGTTATCTTTATTTTATCTACAAAATAATACATACGGCACGGCTGGCAAGACACCTGCAAACCCGGCATCCTGAGGCTCGGTTTGTGCCTGTTTACTATATCGGGTCTGAAGACAACGACCTGGATGAGCTGGGGGTGTTTCGCTATGAACAACGTAAATTTCGCTGGGAAACAGATCAGACCGGTGCCGTAGGGCGCATGCATACCCGCGACCTGAAGCCTTTGCTGGAAGAACTTTACCGCATCATCGGACCACCCGGCGAACA
>JBEBUO010000180.1:0-5216 GCA_040393285.1 Taibaiella helva
AAAGCAGGGCGCAGGCCGGGTATTTTGTCAAACTTAACGTTAAATGGCTCTTCATCTTTGTCGAACATGATTGGGTCACCACTACGCTGGGGAATAGGTACAGGTACAATTTCCGCAACAAATTTACCTTCATTGATTGCCGCCTGGCTACGTTTGTAGCTTTCGATGGCAAAGGCATCCTGATCTTCCCGGCTGATTTTGCATTCTGTCGCGCAGAGTTCTGCCGCATTACCCATAGGATAATTGTGGTACACGTCGGTAAGCCCGTCTTTGGCCAGGCCGTCAATAAGGGTCGTATTACCATACTTATTGCCCCAGCGGGTAGCTGCATTGTAAAACGGCACATTGCTCATGCTTTCCATGCCACCAGCTACAACAACCGCTGCATCGCCGAGCATGATAGCTTGCGCCCCTTGCATGATGGCTTTCATACCACTGGCACACACTTTATTTACGGTGGTGCAATTCACATTATCCGGCAGGCCTGCGAACTTGGCCGCCTGTCGGGCAGGAGCCTGCCCCAGATTAGCCTGCATTACTGCACCCATCAATACCTCATTTACCTCTGCTCCGTCCAGTTGGATGCGGTCCAAAGCGCCTTTAATGGCAAATGCGCCTAATTGTGTTGCAGAAAATCCTTTAAGTGAGCCGCCCCAGCTACCAATAGGGGTACGTACGGCGGAAACGATACAAACTTCTTTCATTATTTTAAAGATAAAATAGTGGATAAAAAACGGGACAAATGTAAGGATTTTGACGCAGAGTGGCTTTTGCGTGCATTTGCAATGCCTGTTTCAGGCATATTACTGCCGCCAATGATACCGGTTCGCTGATTATGCTCATGAAAAAAGCATATAGTTGCCAGAGTAACTATATGCTTTAAGTTTATAGAAGCAGGAAAGACTTAGCGCTTGCCAAATAAATTAGGCATGCCCATGCCGGGGCCGCCCATACCTGGCATGCCCATGCCCTTCAATTTGTTCATTTGTTTCATCATGCCACGCATCTGTTCAAATTGTTTCATAAATGCATTCATTTCTGCAATGTCTTTGCCTGCACCCTCGGCAATACGTTTTCTGCGCGAAGGGTTTATCAGATCAGGGTTCCGTCGCTCTTTGGGCGTCATGGAGTCAATCATGGCTTCAATCCCTTTAAATGCATCGTCACTGATATCAATATCTTTAATGGCCTTGCCGATACCGGGTATCATGCCCAGCAGGTCCTTAATATTGCCCATTTTCTTGATTTGCCCTAATTGCGTTTTGAAATCGTCGAAATCAAATTTGTTGGCACGGATCTTTTTTTCAATTTTCCGGGCTTCTTCTTCGTCAAACTGGTCCTGGGCCTTTTCTACTAACGAAACAATATCGCCCATGCCGAGAATCCGCTGGGCCATACGATCCGGATAGAACACATCCAGGGTATCCAGCTTCTCACCCATGCTGACAAATTTCACGGGTTTTTGTACAGTATATTGAATAGATAGCGCCGCACCACCACGTGTATCACCGTCAAGCTTGGTAAGTACCACGCCGGTAAAGTCCAGGCGATCATTAAATGCTTTGGCTGTATTTACGGCATCCTGCCCGGTCATGGAGTCCACTACAAACAGAATCTCATGTGGACTAACTGCGTTTTTGATATCGGCCACTTCAGTCATCATCGCTTCGTCTACGGCCAGGCGGCCGGCAGTATCGATAATCACAACGCCGTGCCCGTTTTGACGGGCATGTGCCAGGGCATTTTGGGCAATCTGTACTACATTTTTATTGTCTGCTTCGGTATATACAGGCACTTTAATTTGCTCGCCCAGCACCTGTAACTGGTTAATGGCCGCAGGCCGGTATACATCACCAGCTACCAACAGCGGTTTTTTATGCTTTTTCAGGTTAAGGTAGTTAGCCAGCTTTCCGCTAAAGGTCGTTTTCCCGGAACCTTGCAATCCGGCTACCAGGATTACTGTAGGCTTGGCCGATAAATCCAGTTCTACTGCTTCGCCGCCCATGAGTTCGGCCAGTTCATCTTTCACAATCTTTACCATCAACTGTCCGGGGGACACAGCGGTAAGGACCTTTTCGCCCAGCGCTTTATCTTTTACCCTGTCGGTAAATTCCTTGGCTATTTTATAGTTCACGTCAGCGTCTACCAATGCACGTCTGATTTCTTTTACGGTAGTAGCTACATTGATTTCTGTAATACGGCCTTCACCTTTTAGCTGTTTTAATGCGGAATCAAGCCGGTCACTAAGATTATTGAACATGGAGTATGCTATGTTTTTAAAGGGCACAAAGTTAATGAAAAATGAGATAGGTACCCTTTCGGACAACTTGGCTGTTGTCTTGTTTTTTGTATTTTGTTGCACTTTATGTCAAAGTACCGGCGCAGACTTGGCGTTTAGGTGAAAAACGGAAAATATGGTAGCTAGGCAGCACAAATCATACTGATCAAAAAAAAGTTTTTGTCCGATGATGAAAAATTAGAAAAAATAACTAATTTTGGCGCCTCTATAAAAAACGTTCTTATTCTTTATACCAAAAGAAAGTTGAAAAAAAGCAATTCCCATAGCCAAGCGCACGCTTATTTTCCCTGTCATCTGACAGGTGTTTCACCCCATGGGGCTCCTCTTATGCTGCTTTTTTTGCGACGACCGAACGTGTAATAGCAATTTTACTGCTGACCATTCCGAGCTATAACTTCCCGTTTCGGGGAGTAAGAGATGCTTCTGTTCTCTAATTGTTCCGTTATTTAATTCTTTACAGTGGATCATAAACAACCACTGGTGATCAGGACTGCTGTATGCGCTGATCACCAATACGCTGAACTCATTTCCCAGGAAATGGCCTCATCCGCCCGGGCGCGCGGTACCGGCATTGCACAACGCAGTGTGGATTACATCCGGCTGAAAATGTCGGAAGGCAAAGCGGTTATAGCATTGACACACGACGGCGCCTGGGCCGGGTTTTGTTATATTGAGGCCTGGGGTCACGAGAAGTTTGTGGCCAATTCTGGCCTGATCGTATCACCTGATTTCAGAGGTATAGGGGTGGCAAAAGCTATCAAGCATAAGGTTTTTCAGCTTTCCCGTGAAAAATATCCGGAGGCGAAAATATTCGGATTGACTACCGGCCTTGCTGTCATGAAGATTAATTCAGAACTGGGTTATGAACCGGTCACATATTCAGAGCTAACCGACGACGAACAGTTTTGGACAGGCTGTAAGAGCTGTGTGAATTATGATATCCTCATGTCGAAGGGTAAGAAGAATTGCATTTGTACCGCTATGTTATATAATCCTGCGGAAAAGGAAAAACAACAGCCAAAGACCACGGCTGCGCATAAGCCTAACACCAGAAAGAAAAGACGTTTTAAAGACAACTTCAAACTGTTCGAACGTTGGATTCGCTTCAAAAAGCACGTGCTGTTAAAGCGCAAGGATGCCAAGAAGCATTATAGAAAAGAAATGATTTCACTTTAATAAACTATTGCAGTGTAACTGTAAAAAATGAACATAATTATGGCAAAAAAAGTGCTGCTGGGATTCAGCGGAGGCCTGGATACCTCTTATTGTGTAAAATACCTTACGGATGACATGGGATATGAAGTACATTCTATCTTAGTCGACACCGGGGGATTTGCTCCTGAGGAGTTGCTGGAAATAGAGCAACGGGCAATTGCACTGGGTGTGCGTTCCCACCACACAGAAGATGCTGTAAAAACGTACTATCAAAAGGTGATCAGGTTTTTGATTTATGGTAATGTATTAAAGAATAATACCTATCCCCTGAGTGTAAGTGCAGAGCGTATGAGTCAGGCTATGGCTATGGCAAGTTACGCACAGGCCATAGGTGCAGAGGCCATAGCACATGGTAGTACCGGCGCCGGTAACGACCAGGTGCGTTTCGATATGATTTTTCAAATCCTTTTGCCAGGCATAGAGATCATCACGCCTATTCGGGACCAAGGTTTAAGCAGAGAAGCAGAGATAACCTATTTGAAAAATAAAGGCGTCGAGATGAACTTTGAAAAGGCTTTATACTCTGTTAACAAGGGCTTATGGGGTACTTCCATCGGTGGGAAGGAAACTTTATATGCGCAGGAATTTTTGCCTGACGAGGCCTTTCCCACGCCCGTTACTAAAAATAATCCGGAGCAGCTCACGCTTAATTTTCACAAGGGAGAACTGGTTCAGGTAAATGGTACGCATTATGCGCACCCTACGGAGGCCATCCGGGCTGTTCATGAAATAGCGGCACCATTCGGGATTGGCAGAGATATACATGTAGGCGATACAATTATTGGTATTAAGGGTCGGGTAGGTTTTGAGGCTGCAGCCCCGCTTATCATAATCAAAGCACACCATGCCTTGGAAAAGCATGTGCTTACCAAGTGGCAGTTGTCCTGGAAAGATCAGATCGCAGGATTTTATGGCAACTGGTTGCATGAAGGGCAAATACTCGATCCGGTAATGCGCGATATGGAGGCTTTTATGGAGCATACTCAGGAGCAGGTTACGGGAGAGGTTTATCTTACCTTGTTTCCCTATCATTTCCGGGTAAATGGTATCCAGTCGGATAATGATCTTATGGGCCAGGCATTTGGTGTGTATGGCGAGGAGAATGATCGTTGGAGCGGCGAAGACGTTCGTGGCTTTACCAAGATATTCGGTAACCAGGTAGGTATTTATTTTAAGGTAAAACAAAACATGTCACATCATGAAACAAAGGATTAAAGCCGGTATTGTCGGCGGAGCGGGGTATACGGGTGGAGAAATGATTCGTTTACTGATTCATCATCCTGAAGTGGAGTTGGTATTTGTGCATAGCCGGAGCCATGCCGGTAGCCCATTGCATCAGGTGCATACTGATCTTTTAGGAGATACAGAGATGCATTTTACCCATAAGCTGGATGGAGCAATCGATGTACTGTTGCTTTGCCTGGGGCATGGCGAGAGCAAGGTATTTCTTGAGGAACATCAATTTCCCCCGGAGCTGCGTATCATTGACCTGAGCCAAGACTTCAGGATAGACGGAAAAGCTGGTGACCGGGAATTTGTATATGGCTTGCCCGAATGGCAGAGAACGGTAATTCGTGAGGCAAGATCCATTGCTAATCCTGGTTGTTTTGCCACAGCTATTCAATTAGGCCTGCTACCATTAGCCCGTGCCGGCACCTTGCCTCAAGTGCATACCACAGGCATCACCGGATCGACCGGGGCG
>JBEBUO010000181.1:0-5182 GCA_040393285.1 Taibaiella helva
TTTTTTCCATTGGGTTTCGACTTCAGACAGCAAAAAAACAAGAAACAAGAGAAAGGCGTATGAAAGAAATTATTGACATGTTGGCGAAAGGTGAGAAATTTCAATAAATAATTCAACTTAGTGGCATCAGCTACATAGGTAAATGCCTGCCCTTAATAGCGGTAATTTTACCAAAAACAATGTAAAAAAAGGATAATCCGATGAAGCTATAAGTAACTGTCCAAATAATCAAAGTAGAACTTTTCATTGCTTTCTGACAGTATCCGCCCCACCAACTCTTTAAATTAAAACATGAGGTATCTCTGTTTAATCATTATCGCCCTGGCAGCCTTCCCATCATTTGGACAAAAGACCCTGCTTAAACTTGACGTATCGGGAATGGATTTTACTACCTCCCTGACCAACGCAACGGCTACCAACGCCATTGATCAAACAGAGGAAACAATATCGTCTCAATATACGGTAAGTATAGGCTATGCCAGGGCCATTAATAAGCACTACTGGTTAGGGGTAGATATGGGAATCACCAATAGTACGCTTCACATCCAAATAGCGCATTTTGATCCTAATGGAAAGATTTTCTCTTTTGATAAATCAATACAAGCCCGTAGCTATAGCATAGCTCCATATTTTTTATATCATAGGTTTGCAGGGAAGTACTTTTATCAAACATCCTGGGTGGTAGCTGCTGGCTATAGGCCAAAAACAGTTAGCGAATCAACAAGTGCCAACTTCTATGAGCAGAATAGTAGGGCTGTAATTTATGAATATCATGAGTCCGCATCAAGGCTAGAATTGGCCGGTTTATTAAAGGGTGGTATTGGCAGGAAATTGTTTGCTGATCTTTATTTGGGGATACAACTCGGCGTAGGTATTAAAGGTCATCATTTGCTGGGTAATGCATACGACCACTACCAATTTACTTTCGGGTCAACGTCAACAGAAAGAAAAGATGAAATAAACTATAAAAGGTACTGGACATTTGAATTGATTTCTGTACCGTCCGTTTCCCTTCACTATTTCCTGTTTTAACATGAACAAACGCCTACAAACTGTTTCCCTGCTATTTTCCCTGCTGTCTGCTTCCTATACCGGTTCCGGCCAAAAAAACAGGGTGTACGTAAACACGCACCGGCTCTTCTACTTTAGTGGTGAAGCGGCAAGATCATCGTCTCCAGGCGTTGAATTAAAGGCTTCTACGTTCTACGTCACGCCATCGGTAGGCTATAGCAGATTGATTAAGCCCGACCTGGGTTTGGGACTTGAGGCAGGCTATACCAGCTCAAGGTATCCCCAAAAAGATGGTTACCATATTGACGATAATATTTCACTGATAGAACAAACTGTTACTGCTAAAATCTTTTACATAGCCCCTTTCGTTTTGGAAGAATTTGATATGGGTAAATACAAGCTTATTCTTTCCGCTGCTGCACCTATCGAGTATTTTCATGTAAACGATAACGTTGTGGTCAGGTCTACTGCATACCATACTTCGGGTTCAGACACTACATTGACTATTGACGACCTAAAACCTGCCAAAAAGCTTGACATAGGCATTATAGGTGGTGCGGGTTTGTATAGAAAGCTATGCAGCAATCTATATGTGGGGGCCCAACTAGGAATTGGGCTGAATACTACCCAAAAGTTAGGCGCAGACACCTACACGCAATATGTATATACCAATGGTGTCCTTACCTATGCCTACGAACAAGCAATAGCACATAAACGCTTTTTTGCTGTATCGCTTTACACCAGACCGGTTATTTCCATCTTTTATAATTTTTAAGTTTTATAGCGGGTTCGGCGCTCAGGCCGCTTTGCAATAACAAGTGCAAACCAGCTTCCGCAATGTCCCTCCTGCTGTCTATGCCAAGAATACAGGAATAAAAAGGAGGAGACTTTGCGGGAAAATCAATTTACAGGTAAAGCCGCTGCCCCGGTGCAGCCGCTGACTACGTTATTGGCAACTTCGGCCTCAGCATGAAATCCGTATTGCCTCTTGGCTCTTTTTGTCCTGTATCAATAGCAGCCGATAAGCTTTTTGTAACCTTTCCAAAGTTCGTTTACTCTAATCATACAGTAACCACTAAAAAATAACCAAATGGAAAGTACCTTCAAAAATCAGTCGCTGACACAAACGTTTAACCTGTTAAAGTGCACATTCGTTATTGTTCCCATTGTGGCGGGAGCGGACAAATTTACCAACCTACTCACCAACTGGGAGCAATACATTAACCCGTCTATTGCCGATCTGTTGCCCTTTTCGGCTTCGGTGTTTATGATGATTGTAGGCGTTATCGAAATTATCGCAGGTATCATTGTGCTGAAAAAAGCCGAAGTTGGCGGATATATTGTTGCGGCATGGCTCAGCCTCATCGCTTTAACCTTACTGCTTGGCTTCAACTACGTTGATGTAGCCGTACGTGATCTTGTGATGGCTATTTCGGCTTTTGCTATGGCAAGAATAGCTAAAAACATTGCATAAGTTATGGTTCAATTTGAAAAATTTACCGAAACAGAAATTATCGGACGGATACTAGACGGAGAAAAAGCTCTTTATGAAATTATCGTCAGGCGGTTTAATCCTTATTTGTACAAAATAGGCAGGTCATACAATTACAACCACGAAGACACGCAGGACCTGATGCAGGAAACGTTTATTGATGCGTACAAAAACCTCTTGCAGTTCGAAGGACGTGCTGATTTTAAAACCTGGTTGATCCGTATAATGATGAATAACTGTTATAGAAAAAAGGGGAAATCAAGTTTCAAAAACGAAATTATGCAAGATGTAAACGAGCATGCTAAACCCATGTTTACCCACATAGATAATGACACCGATAAGATTATTCAAAACCATGAGTTAAGGCACATCATCGAAGAGGCGCTTGGCAAAATACCTTTTGATTACCGAATGGTTTTTTCGCTACGGGAAATAAACGGCTTGCATGTATCGGAGACAGCCAACCTGCTGGGCATTAGCGAAACTAATGTAAAAGTAAGGTTGAACAGGGCAAAAGCGATGCTCAGGCGCGAGCTGGAAAAAACGTATGCTGCCGGCGAACTGTTTGCGTTTAATTTAATCTATTGCGATAGCATAGTAGAAAAAGTAATGAAAAAAATAAACGAATGCTGATTTTATGAAAAGAACGATAGGTATCGATTTGCGTGAAGTAACCATAGAAAGGCCATTGAATGATGAGCTCCTTAACCTTACCGAAGAGGAAAAAATAAATACAATAGCACATCATTTTACCCGGATAATGCAGACCCTTGGGTTGAATCTATCTGACGACAGCTTGTGTGAGACACCTAAAAGAGTAGCCAACATGTTTGTGAAAGAGATATTCAGCGGATTAAATCCACACAACAAACCCGAAATAAGCCTTTTTGAAAATAAGTATGGCTATAAAAAAATGCTGATCGAAAAGGACATCACATTGTATTCAAACTGTGAACATCATTTTGTGCCGATAATCGGCAAGGTACACGTAGGGTACATTCCCGGCAAACAGGTTATCGGCTTATCCAAGATTAACCGGCTGGTACAATACTATGCCAAGCGCCCGCAAGTTCAGGAACGCCTGACGGTTCAGATTTCAGAAGCGCTTAAGGAAGTGCTGCAGCACAATAACGTAGCCGTAGTAATAGAAGCTGACCACTTGTGTGTGGCCTCCAGAGGCATTAATGACACCCGTAGTAAAACGCTTACCGCTACCTATTCAGGGCAGTTTGAGCACAACACGGTACAACAGGAATTTCTATCGCATATCCAAAACAAATAATTACAATGGCACAAACCGTTAAAATAGTATCAGTGGAGCATCTAACCCATGATGTTTTACGAATAATTGCAGCAAAGCCAAGGGGCTTGAATTTTATTGCCGGGCAGGCAGTTGATATTTCGCTTGTCAAACAGGGGTGGGAACAGGAATTAAGGGCCTTTACTTTTACTTCATTGCCCGAAGAGGAACACCTGGAGTTTACCATTAAAACCTACCCTGCTCATAAGGGTCTTACCCAACAATTACTTTCGTTGGCCAAAGGCGATGAACTAGTTATTCACGATGTATTCGGAGCTATCAGCTATAAAGGCGAAGGCATTTTTATTGCAGGCGGAGCCGGTGTTACGCCTTTTATTGCCATTTTAAAACAACTTAAAAAAGACAATAAGATCGGCAACAATAAATTGCTTTTTGCTAACAAAACCAAAACCGATATTATTTTGGAAGAAAAATTTCAAAAATGGCTAGGCGATAACTTTATCAATATCCTATCCTTTCTGATGAGGAACGTACAGGATACGATCACGGCTACATTACTGCGGACTTTATTAGAAAGCACACAGACGAACAAAGCAAATACTTTTACCTCTGCGGGCCAGATCCGATGATGCAGGCGGTAGCAAAACATTTATCTTCATTAGGTATTTCGGATAATTTCATTGTGAAAGAATCATTGTGACAGGGCGGAGCTCATATCTGGACCGCAGCCACTTTCCATTATCAAAACAGGCCTCAAGGATTTCAGCCAAAATTTTTAGAAGCGATCTGCCCGAATGGAAGGTGTACCATAATGCCCGCTACTACTTTTATTGTCATTCCGACCGCAGGGAGGGGTCTCAACAATAGGTAGCAGCATTCCCTAAGTGTAAGGAGATCCCGATACGCGCCATCAGCACTTCTATCCTCCCTTGAAGCAATATATGCGTACCAAAACTGGTGGCTGAGCTCGTTGTCGTAGCTCGGCTATTACTAACGTCTCGCACCTTCGATGATAATCAGGAAACCACATCTTCTTTACTTAGAAACCACATCACTGCACCCGCAACCACTTTCTATTGTCATCCCGACCGCAGGGAGGGGTCTCAACAATAGGTAGCAGCATTCCCTAAGCATAGTGAGATCCCACTCTACACCAGCAGCACGTCAAGCGTTCCGTACTGATGGCTGCAATCGGGAGGACAAGAAAAGCAACGGTGAAATGGAACGTCTTTACGTAATCAAGGCGGTAAGTCTCCTTCAACCAACATGCAGCGCCAGCCTCCACTATGCGACAAGGCCCATACACCCGCAACCACTTTCTATTGTCATCCCGACCGCAGGGAGGGATCTCAACAACAGGTAGCAGTATTCCCTAAGTGTAAGGAGATCCGGCTGTGCGGCTCGCTTTTGCCATGCTG
>JBEBUO010000182.1:0-5126 GCA_040393285.1 Taibaiella helva
GAATTTCCTGTATCTGATGCGCTGATCAGCAGGTGTATTTGTACCCCTATTCAGCTTTCATGGACAGATGAGGAAGTAGCGCTCCGTACGCAGAAATTAGTAAACGCCATTACCTCAGGGCTTAAGAACTGAGTATTACCTTTCTTTTCTCCTGATTTGACATATTATGGCCTTAACCTTAAAAAAGAGCCTGGGGCAACATTTCTTACATGACGAGCACATGTGCCTGAAGATTGTAGAAAGTCTGCATGTATTCCCTGGCCTTAAACTGCTCGAGATTGGTCCCGGTGGCGGTGCCATCACTAAATATTTATTGGCATTAGGCGAAGTCGACTATAAAGCCATAGAAATAGATGAAGAAAAGGTCAGGTTTTTGACGGCTACGTACCCCGTCCTGGCGGATAAATTGCTCCATCAGGATTTTTTAAAGGCCCAGATGCCTTTCGATCAACGCTTTTCTGTAATTGGGAATTTCCCATACAATATATCCTCTCAAATACTGTTTAAACTATTGGACTGGGAGCCATATGTAGCGGAGGTGATTGGGATGTTTCAAAAGGAAGTGGCCCAACGTGTAGCTGCAAAAGAGGGCAACAAAGCCTATGGGATCCTCAGTGTGCTGATGCAGGCTTTTTTTGACGTAAAATACTTGTTCGATGTGCCTCCGGGTTGTTTTTCCCCACCTCCTAAAGTGATGTCCGGAGTGCTGCGGATAACGAACGCGGGAAACCCGTTCCAGATAGAAAACAAGAAGCTGTTCGTTCAAATGGTGAAGCAGGCATTTGGGCAACGGCGCAAGATGCTGCGTAATGGATGGAAAGGCTTGTTCCCGGCTGCTATGCTTACGGAAGCTGTCTTCTCAAAGCGGGCCGAACAGTTGAGTGTGGAACAATTTGTCGCACTTTATAAAAGATTATTATTACATAAACATGGATAAAAAGGTTTTGGTTGCTGCACCGGTTCATCCTGCCCTTGTCGATGGACTGGAAGCATTGGGGTATTCCTGTGTGCAACATCCCGGCATCAGCAATGCAGCAGCATTTCAAATTATTGGAACATTTGAAGGGCTCATTACATCGACCCGGCTGCGTATAGATAAATCCTTTATAGATCAGGCTAAGGCCTTGAAATGGGTAGGCCGGATGGGTTCCGGTATGGAAATTATCGATACCGGCTATGCCACACAGAAAGGATTGTTCTATTGTAGCAGCCCAGCTGGAAATGCGAATGCGGTAGCAGAGCATGCCCTCGGGATGTTGCTTGCCTTGCAGCATAAGATTGTAAGTGCGCACCTTGAGCTAAGGGACCATATTTGGTTAAGGGAAGAGAACCGGGGCTATGAAATAGCCGGTAAAACGGCAGGTATCATTGGGTTTGGACACAATGGGAGTGCTTTGGCTCGTAAGCTAAAACACCTGGGTCTTAGGGTGCTGGCATATGATAAATATCAGAATGACTTTGAGGAGAACGGGATTACAAATTGTGCCGATCTTTCTTCCATTTATCAACAGGCCGATATAGTGAGTTTCCATGTGCCGCTTACGGAAGAAACAACACATTACTTTAACAGTACATTCCTGGATGCTATGGAGCGACCGTTCGTACTGCTCAACTTGTCCCGGGGCCCTGTAGTGGATACTGCTGTACTGGAGGAAGGTTTACTGAACGGGAAAATTACAGGCGCGGCGCTTGATGTATGGCCAAAGGAACCGGTGGAGAAGATGGATAGGGCAACGAAAGCCTGCTTTGACCGGCTGATGCAACACCCCAGGTTCCTGGGTACACCTCATATTGGTGGCTATACACATGAAGCATTACTAAAGATGAGCCAGATTCTATTGGATAAGATCACCGTATTTTTGGATGCGAAAATCTTAACACCCGGGAGAAAGGGATAATTTGATATTTCGACTATTGGGAATAAAGTAAAATAATATTACCTTTGAGGGAATAATGCAACGCGCCCGCATGCCGGGTGCGTTGTATTTTCTTTTTGTGAAATCAATTCAGGATACAGATATGTCAGCAATAAATTATGTGACTAAAGAAACGCTGGAGCAAATGCAGCAAGAGCTTACCCGGTTAAAGACAGCCGGTCGTTCTGAGATAGCAAAGGCTATTGCCGAAGCACGTGAAAAAGGGGATTTAAAGGAGAATGCGGAATATGATGCCGCTAAGGAAGCCCAGGGACATCACGAGGCAAAGATTGCCCAACTTGAAGCCGCTATTATTTCCTCCCGTATTTTAGATACCAAAGATATTGATACCAGCAAAGTATCTATTTTAAGTAAAGTAAAAATAACCAATACCAAGACGAAGAAATCTTTTGAATATCAGATTGTTTCCGAATCCGAGGCCGATCTGAAAGCTGGAAAAATATCCATCACTTCGCCCATAGCTAAGGGTTTGTTGGGCAAATCGCCCGGAGAAAAGGCGGAAATTGATACGCCATCAGGTAAGGTGGTGTTTGTGGTAAATGCGATTGGCGTCTGAGCAAATTCATTTCTATTTAAGATTGTATGATGTGCGTATTATGTTTTATTTTTGGTTCTACGGCAAGATATACTTCTCCCCAAACAATAAATACATATGACCATTTTCTCAAAAATAATTGCAGGCGACATCCCTTCCTACAAAATAGCCGAAAATGACAAGTTCTTTGCTTTTCTTGATATTGCACCTGTAGTTCGGGGCCACGTGTTGGTAGTGCCTAAGCTTGAAGTGGATAAGATCTTTGACCTGGATGATACCTATCTTCAGGAGGGTTTTTTGTTTGCAAAAAAAATTGGAAAAGCTATTGAGCGCGCATTTCATTGTAACCGTTGTGGTATCAGTGTGGTAGGACTTGAAGTGCCTCATGCGCATATTCACTTAATGCCCATCACGACCATGCAGGATATGAATTTCCTCCATCCCAAGTTGAAACTCAGCGACGAAGAATTTAAGGAAGTGCAGCAAAAAATCATCGGCGCGTTGGTGTTGTAATCAAGCTTGCTGGTGCTGTTGGGAGTAATTACGGCTTATTTTTCGCCAGCGAAAGTAACCGAAAACGGCTACGGTAAACAAGAATAATGTGAGCAGTGCAGTAAGTGGCATTTGCTTGTAAAATAGCAGAGGGATAGCCACCGCATTTGATATATTCAGCAGTAACCAGTTTTCTACTTTCCGCTTAGCCAGTAACCACATGCCCGACCAGGCTGTGGCTGATACAAAGGCATCCATGACAGGAACCGTGGACGGTGTCAAGTGTTTGAGCAGCAGGAACAGGAGTACAAAGCCGATAACACAGATACCGGTCACCACCAGCCAGTCACCAGCCTTCGCAGCGGTAATGGGGCGTTCTTTTTTATTTTCGTTGCGCCGGCTCCAGAGTATCCAGCCGTAAACACTCATTATAAAATAGTACAAATTCAATGCAGCATCTGCATATAAACCTACTGCGGGGCTGGCCATGATGGCGGTGTAGATGCCTGTGGAAATAAGACCTGCCGGATACAGCAATACATTGTTTCGATAAGCTAATAATACACCAGATACGCTAAAACATACTGCAATTATTTCCCAGGTGCTGGTATGTTCCCATTGGTCTGTAAGTAAAGGTAGCCAGTCTGCGAGATTCATCAGGCGAAAGTAGGTAAAAAAGTATTTCAGCAAGTGCGCAGACCGCCTTAACGCGCAAATTTTCGTACCTTTGCAGACTAATAAAAATGACATGGCAAAGCAGACTAATCAACGAAAATGTTCGTTTTGCGGCAAGGCCGAAAGCCAAACCGCATTATTGATTACGGGCGTTGAAGGGAATATTTGTGACGAGTGTGCAGAACAGGCACACCTCATGGTGAATGAGGCAACACAACAGCAAAACAGCGTTTCTCCAAAATACGATGTGCACCAGCATAAGGTGTACAAACCCAAGGAAATTAAGGAGTTTCTAGACCAATATATTATCGGTCAGGATGATGCCAAGAAGGTAATGGCGGTAGCCATGTACAACCATTATAAACGCCTGAAACATGCGCCTACTGATGATGTGGAGATTGAAAAATCCAATATCATTATGGTGGGAGAAACAGGTACGGGAAAAACCTTGCTGGCAAAAACGGTAGCCCGTATTTTACAGGTTCCGTTTGCTATAGCCGATGCTACTGTATTTACTCAGGCAGGTTACGTGGGCGAGGATGTAGAAAGTATTTTGTCGCGCTTATTGCAAGCCTGCGATTATGACGTGGCTGCTGCTGAGAAAGGGATTGTATACATTGATGAAATAGATAAGATCGGTCGTAAAAGTGATAATCCGTCTATTACACGTGATGTAAGCGGCGAGGGTGTGCAGCAGGCCTTACTTAAATTACTGGAAGGCTCAGAAGTACTGGTGCCACCACAGGGCGGGCGTAAGCACCCGGAACAGAAATTGATTAAAGTAAATACACAGAACATCCTGTTTATCTGCGGAGGTGCTTTTGAAGGCATAGACAAAATGATAGCGCGACGCATGGAAGCTTCCACTATTGGCTTTAAAAGTGCCGATCAGAAGGATAAAATGGATCGGACGAACCTATTGCAATATGTGAACCCTCAGGATTTACGTACCTTCGGTTTGATTCCCGAATTGCTTGGCCGCCTTCCGGTGGTAACCTATTTGAATCCCCTGGACCAGGACGTATTGAAACGGATCCTTACCGAGCCTAAGAATGCCTTGATCCGCCAGTATAAAAAATTGTTTGAGTACGAAGATATTAAACTCGTGGTGGACGACGAAGCCATAGATTATATGGTAGAAAAGGCATTCACTTATAAATTAGGTGGTCGTGGTCTGCGTACTATATGTGAAATGATTCTTACCGATGCGATGTTTGAATTGCCGTCTGAGCAGCATGGGGGAGAGTTTAGGCTGACCTTGGACTATGCCCGGCAAAAGCTGGAACGTGCCAAGCTGGAATTGATGAAGGCGGCATGAGAAAAACACCCACCAAATAAAAATTTATGCAGGAACTGATAGATGAATTGGTACAGAAAGTAGGACTTAGCGAAGAAGATGCCGCTAAGTCAGTAGATACCATGCGCGATTTTATAAAAGGAAAACTTCCCCCTATGTTCGCGGATAAGTTTGACGATATGGTCAATGG
>JBEBUO010000183.1:0-5121 GCA_040393285.1 Taibaiella helva
GTGTCTAAGTCAGGCACCCTTACCTATGAAGCAGCCGACCAGGCGGTAAAAGCCGGCTTAGGTATCTCCACTGCTATCGGCATTGGCGGTGACCCGATTATTGGTACCACCACAAAAGAAGCCGTAGAGTTACTCATGAATGACCCCGAAACCGAAGGTATTATTATGATCGGTGAAATAGGCGGAAATATGGAAGCTGAGGCAGCCACCTGGCTGAAAGACAATATGCGCAAACCCGTTGTAGGATTTATCGCCGGCCAGACAGCGCCTCCGGGTCGCCGTATGGGCCATGCCGGTGCGATTGTAGGTGGCGCAGAAGATACCGCAGAAGCCAAAATGAAAATCATGACCGAATGCGGTATTCATGTAGTGGCCAGTCCTGCTGACATTGGTAAAACCATGGCAGAAGTATTGAAAAAAGAAGCAGTAGCTTAAAGCGTACATATCCACCATACACAACGGCTGCCGGAAAACAAATATTCCGGCAGCCGTTTACTTTTTTCACCGTAGAAGTACACTTCTAAGCCCCCTGCATGACATGCCGGATCGCTACCGAAGCGGCCACGCTTCCAAAGGTAGCCGGCATATAAGAAATAGTTCCATAGGCAGATTTTTTAAAATTGCTACCGTCGGTCATCACCAGCGCTTCCGGAGGCGCCTTCTCCGGCGAGAAAACTACTTGTACCCCCTTATAGATCCCGACTTTTTTCAGGTTCTTTCTTATCTGTTGGGAAAAGGGACAATTGTAGGTCTTGGAAATATCTGCCACTTGCAGGCAGGTTGGGTCTAATCGGCCACCTGCCCCCATAGCACTAACAAAGGGTATTTTACGCTCAACAGTCGCCGTAATAAAAGTGCATTTAGGCGTCACACTATCTATAGCATCTATTATAAAATCCGGCTTTAGGTCAAGACATGCTGCTACTTGCTCCGGCCTAATAAATGCTCGAATGACTTTGAGTTGTACTTCCGGATTAATGGCCATCAACCGCTCCGCCATAATATCGGCTTTAAGCATACCATGATTCGTAGCCAAAGCAGGGAGTTGCCGGTTACGGTTCGACGGATCTACCACATCACCATCAATAATAGTCATACGGCCTACCCCGGCGCGGGCTATAAATTCTGCCGCAAAGGAGCCTACACCACCCAGACCAACCACCATTACGTGTGCCATCATCAGCCGTTCTAGTGGTTGCGCCCCGATCAGCAATGCGGTTCTTGATAACCAGCTCGTGTCTTGTAGTTTATGCCCCTCCTTCATGGAGTGCAAAATAAATACATTCCTGCTTCAAAAAAGAAACAGCATACCAAAAAATCCGGCCCGCGCAGCGCATTGCAGCAATTTAACTACGCCAGTCATTGGACACGCTGTTACGCCGAGACGACCACGCTTTACTTAGCATTTTCTGTACTTACCTCATTAGAAACAGCTTTTTTAGCAGCTTCCTTTGTCGTAACGCTGATGATCGATTTACCAGACCCAATCGATGGATCGAAACGCTGTGCATTATCGCCTTTCAATACAACCAGGTCAGCAATATCGTCAGCTTTGAGTTGATCAAGGGCCTTATCTGTTCGCTTACCATCTATATAGAAGAGCACATTTTCCCTGTCAATCCGCTTGTAGTGGAGCTTCGTTCCTTGATTATCGTCGTTGTTGCTGACAGTACTTTCGCCTGTGCGCGATTGTGCGACAGGAGCCCCGGCTAAGTCATCCTTACTGCTTGCTGCATTAAAGGCCAAGATTTTTTCAGGTGTCGGATCGCTTTGTGTATTATGGGCCGCCACAGCTGACCTTCCGGCGTTTTTGCTGGTAGCCGCTTGTGCTGTTTCACTTGTCTCAGACGAAACAATTTCTTCTTTGAGCGCTGTATGCGGCTTAATTTCTTCCGTGTACACCCTTTCAGCGCTTATTGAAGGTATATAGGCCTTCTGCTCCTGGCTTGTTGCCTGCGTCTGAGCGGTTAAGAGCATCACCGATGCGGTAAGTGGCACTGCTAATAAATATTTAAGCAGGTGAATGTCGGAGGTTTTACGTTTGTTCATCATTGTAATTCTACATTTTAAGTGTGAAAGATGGAAATGATTGGATAGGGAACCAGGTATAATAGCGGCATGCACACTAAGTAAGGCATACTGGTAAGTTTTTGTATCTACACTGCGTAGCACTTTCCGGTCAGCGATAAATTCCAGGTTTTCCCGAATGGCAGATAGTATCAACCAGGCAGCCGGATTAAACCAGCAGAAAATTCTTTTGAGTTCCCCCAGCATCACATCGATCGAATGCCATTGCTTTGCATGAACAGATTCATGCTCCAGTACGGCATACAATGCTTCATTGGTCAGGCTATCAGGATGCACAAAAATGGTTTTGAAGAAGGAAAAAGGACGCACATCTTCCCGCATTTTCTTTATGCTCTGTCCAAATAGCGTGGCTTTTGGCGTGCGGATGTAAAGCAGCAACAAAGAAACCAGCTGGACACAAAATACGACGGCCATAACAATTACTCCTGACCAATACAAAACTGCGATAACTTGCAACATATTGAAGTTGGGGCCTGCCTGCATCCATTGTTCCATACCATTCGGGCGAATACCTACGGCATACTGCACTTCCCCTATTTGTGCCTGAATGCCTGGTCGGAACGTAATGAATGGCATACATGCAGAAAAGATTATGGCAGCGAATAAATACACCCGGTTGAGCTGGTAAAAGGTAAGCTTGCGCAATATCAGGCGATACACGCCATAGCATATCAGCAAGGATACATTTACTTTAAACAAAATATTAAGTAACTCCATAAACTTACTTTTTACCACTTTCGATTAAGGCAACAATTTCCTCCAACTCTTCCCTGGAAAGCTTCTTGTGCTCAACAAAGAAGGTAACCAATTCTTTGTAAGAGTTTTTAAAATAGTCCTGCACAAAACCGGAAAGATGTGTACGGGCATATTCCGCTTCCTTTATCAAGGGTTTATAATAATAACTGTTAGCCATTTTTCTGGAAGACAGGAATTTCTTTTTCTCAAGGTTCTTTACCGTCGAGGCAACCGTAGTATATGGAGGTGCTTCAGGTATCAACTCGATGAAATCCCGGACAAAACCGCCTTGGCACTTCCATATAGCCTGCATGACTTCCTCCTCCTGAACCGATAATTTTTGCATCTCTATTACGATTTATTCGCAATAATACGAATATTTCGTAATTTTACAAATTTTTCGTAAAAAAATATTCGCATTGCCCAGGATCATACAAACCCCCTCTAATAGGCAAGTAGCGTGGAAGAATACCAGGCAAGAACAACCAAACCAGTACGCTCTCCTATATCCGACATGATAAAAAAAGCGGCTACCATGCACTGGTAACCGCCCCGAAGTTATATTGCTGGCTAATTATTGCCTGGTAAATTTCACCACTTCTGTATGCTGTGTATCTACATATTTCAAGAAATAAGTACCAGCAGGCACTTGCTCCAGATCAATAGTCGTCTGCGTCTGCCTCAGCTCCTCAGCATAGACCTGGTGTCCGGTAATATCCAACACGGTAAGACTGGCCCTTACCTCCTGCCCACCATTCACGATCACTTTTAATTTATCGCTGGCGGGATTAGGGAAGACCCTTAATTGGCCTTTTTTACTTACCTCTTGCCAAGCCGTAGCCACATTGCTGTAGCTTATTGTGCCATCAACATTGACCAATTGCAGCCGGTAATGATTGGCACCCGTTATAGGCTGTTTGTCTATGAATGTATAACTTTCGGCTTTCCCTTCAGCGGATAGTTCAGCGATCTTCAAAAAATCGGCACCATTGCTGCTGCGCTCAATAACCATACGATCACCCGCATCCTCCCGGTAGGTGATCCATTCGAGCCGGTTCCATTTACCTTCAGCGCGGGCTGTCAAACTACTCATCTCTATGGGTGTTGGTGTATTTACGGTAACACCGAATATCGACAAGGTAGAAGACACTTCGTTGGCCAGAATAAGGATCGGCTGCCCGCTAGGAGAACTGGCTGCGGGAATATACAGGATACCTTCTGACCCCTGATCACCGCCATAAGCAACCAGGCTTCTGGTATTTACATAGGTTACGAACACCGGAGCAGATGGATCGGTAATATTATAGACCATACAGCCACCCATACGCTCTAATGCAATAAATGCATAAAGCTGATCGTCAATGGCTGCCACGGATACACCTTCAGGTTCAGGCCCCTTATCATCACTCCTGTTTTTAAACCCGTTGTTGGCATTGCTGGCATTAAAAATGGCACTGTATACGGGATGCTGCGCGATCATTAATTCCATATCATCACCACTATCCCATACGAGTGTCCCTGTGGTCGCATCCCAGATAGAAACGGAACGACCGCCATAAGTATGAATTTCTTCATACCAACCATCACCGTCCGCATCTCCTGAAGCAAATGTGACATTAAGTCGACCTAAGTTGGCCTTAATGACTTCAGGATACGGGAAGACTACTGTATCTAACATATATGTGGCATTATTCAGCCGATCTACCTCACTATACCCATCCCACTCGCGGGCATCACCTTCATTAGCCGTAATTACATACTCGGTTCCACCCACCTGAAAATAGGTAATGGCATCTGGCATATACACACCATGTACAGGCCAGTTAGCCATCTGAATGGCATCTGATTGATCATTCACATCGATACTATTTCCAGGCAGGGAATGGTCTTTTGTCCCCAGGGGCAATAGATTGACCACCGCATTGGTTGCCAGATCAATTACCAAAAGTGCATTATTTTCCTGGCAAGTGACCCATGCGGTTTGGTCATCATCGGAAATAGCAATGTATTCTGGTTCCAGATCCTGTGCCACAGATGCATTAGGACCAAAAATACGGATACCTGAAGCACGTAATGTCGCTTCCTGCCCATTAAAGCCGGTCAGGCTAATGGTTGTCACCTGCCCTTGGGACAGACCCACTAGACCACCAGAAATATCAATTACCGAGATACTACCCTCGGGATCATTGGTATATTCGGTATTGGGTTCGCCCTCGTTGGCGGTAAGCACTTTAGTACCCGCATGATTAAAAGTGATCATATCAGGCATGGCACCTACCGTTACCTGAGAAATGAAGG
>JBEBUO010000184.1:0-5094 GCA_040393285.1 Taibaiella helva
GGGATTACGGATATTGCTGATACGGCGCAGTTTTTGGTAGCGGCACCGCAGGCGCTGGATTTCGAAAGTCCCTTTGGTAACCTTGCAGGCGTCTGGAATGCGGGCATTGTACTTGATGTGCCCGGTTTTGGCGCTTTAGCACTGAATGAGGATGTGGATGATGTGGGTTTTTTGAATGCCATGGCTGATGCCATTGCTGAAGGGTATTCTCTTCAGGAGGACAGGTTATATATTGCGGGTATTTCGCTTGGTGGGTTTATGACGCAACGTATGGCCTGTGGTGCCCCGGATCGCTATGCGGCAGTGGCCTCCATCATGGGTACATACGCCTTGGCCTTACCGCCCTGCCAACCGGAAAAAGTATTGCCTATAGCTCATTTTCACGGTACTCAGGATCAGGTGGTGACCTGGAACGGAGGCTTTGTATATGGCAGCCAGGTAATACCCGTAGGCCTTAGCGTTGATAGTTTGATAAGTAGCTGGGTACAATTGCACCAAAGCAATCCTGATCCGGAATATACCCTTTGGCCTAATACGAACAATGACAGTTTTTGGGTGGAGCACTATAGCTTTCTCGATAATATGGAACAGTCCAAGGTAGAGTTGTTCAAGCTGAACGGAGGTGATCACTTCTGGTATGACAACCAGAATACAGGAGGCGAAATAGATTTGGCTACAGAAGTATGGCGTTTTTTTAATAAGCAGTATTATGGTGCTACCCTTGTTCAAGAAGGCATCACATCAATACCGACTATCAACATTTATCCGAACCCGGCTACCCAAATGCTTCAAATTCGAGTTGATCAGGAAGTAAAGCAGTGTTTGTTACTGGACATGACGGGTCGCCAACTGGCTGAATGGAAGGACATCACACGCCCGGTTGATGTAAGTACGCTACCTGCGGGCAACTATCTGCTCCAGATGACGATGGCTAAAGGATACAGAGGAGTCGTTTCGTTTGTGAAATGGTAGGAAAGTGATCCTTATTTATTTGAAGGTTAAAACCAAAAACGAAAGTGAAGATATTTCTGGCACAGCAAAATTATCATATTGGGAATTTTAAAGCCAATACAGACAAAATAATTGAAGCGATTCAGGAGGCTAAACAAGCAGGAGGCGATCTTGTGGTGTTCAGCGAATTAGCCGTTTGTGGCTATCCTCCCAGGGATTTCCTCGAATTTGATGACTTCATTGTTTCCTGCGAACGATCTATTGATGAAATTTGCCAGGCCTCAGAAGGTATTGCGGTATTGGTAGGTGCACCGTCGAGGAATTTGCTTCCCGAGGGTAAAGATTTGTTCAATAGCGTGTATTTTATAGAAGATAAGAAGATAAAACAAACGATTCATAAGACACTTCTGCCCAATTACGACGTATTTGACGAATATAGATACTTTGAACCCGCCTGGGAATGGCAGGTGGTTCATTTTAAGGGAAAGAGACTAGCGGTTACCGTTTGTGAAGATATCTGGGATATTGAAGGAACCAATCCGCTCTATCGTTTTACTCCAATGGAAAAATTAATAGAGCAGGCACCGGACTTAATGATTAATCTAAGTGCTTCCCCTTTCGATTATACGCATGCAGAAGACAGGTTGGCGATTGCAAAGAAAAATATACAACGCTATAGCCTACCCATGATCTACTGCAACACTGTAGGCTCACAAACAGAAATTGTGTTTGACGGCGGATCGTTGGTGTGTGATGCCCAAGGTAATTTAATAAAGGAATTGAGTTACTTCGAAGAAGATCTGGTAGCGGTTACCTGGGATGGTAGGAAGAGTTTCAAGGAAAAGGTGTTGCGTCCCGCAAGCGAGCTTCCCGATACGGAGTTATCGCCGGAGGTGCTTATGCCTGATAGTAATCCTGACCGCATTTATCATGCTTTGGTAATGGGGGTCAGGCAGTATTTCGAGAAAATGGGCTTTAAGCAGGCTTTGGTGGCTTCCTCGGGAGGCATAGATAGTGCTGTAACGTTGGCGCTGGCAGTAGCTGCATTAGGGGCTTCAAATGTAAGAGCAGTGTTGATGCCCTCCCAGTTTTCCACCGACCATTCTGTGGATGATGCTGTACAATTGTCCGTCAACTTAGGCAATCCTTACGATATTCTTCCCATAAAGGATATTTTCACTCAATTTGAAGATACGCTTGCCCCGGTATTTCAGCAATTACCTTTCAATGTGGCAGAAGAGAATATTCAAAGCCGTGTCAGAGGCGTGCTGGCTATGGCGCTCAGCAACAAGTTTGGCTATATTTTGCTCAATACTTCTAATAAAAGTGAGCTGGCCACAGGTTACGGTACCCTGTATGGCGATATGGCCGGAGGTATTGGGGTGCTAGGCGATTTGTATAAAACGCAGGTATATGCGCTGGCCCGATATATCAATAGAGATGAAATTATCATACCCCAACACATCCTGGATAAGCCACCTTCTGCTGAATTGAGGCCGGGGCAAAAGGACATTGACAGCCTCCCGGAATATGAGCTGTTGGATCAGATTTTGTACCAATATATTGAAAGGCGAAAAGGACCCCAGGAGCTTGTACGCCAGGGCTATGATGCAGCGCTGGTAAAACGTGTGCTCCAGATGGTAAACCGAAATGAGTACAAGCGCAATCAGTTTTGCCCTATTATCAGGGTGTCTTCCAAGTCCTTTGGTATAGGCAGGCGTATGCCTATTGTGGCGCAGTATCTTTACTAACGTTCCTCCACGGCAGGCGGTTTTTCCGGGTTTGGAGCTGCGTCAATTTCTTCAACATGTTGATCTGGGATAGGCAAACTGGCTTTTTCTATTTCCTGTTTGTCGGCAGGTTTAAAATGAGTTTCGTTGTCCCAACCTGCTTTCAGTGCCATTTTATCTATGTATGGGAAAACTTCTTCGGGTTGTTTTCTCTGAAGTAGATTTCCGCTGTCCCAGCGACCGTTTCCATTGACATCGGCAATAATACGCATGCCATATTCCCCGGGCGGCATCAACTTCAGTATGACCTCCGGACGAGTGATGGGCTGTTGGTATATAGAATCTTCATTTTTATAGACATATAGCACAAATCCAGTGCCTACAAAAGCTGAGTCAATAGTGATGCTGGCACTGGCATAGTCACTGGTCCGCATCGTTCTGAAGAAATATTTGGCTGGCGGTAAATCAGTGTCTGTACTGTCTTTAGCCCAGCCCGATACCAGTCGAAGGGTATACACTTTGTCCTCCTGCCAATCCGTATTCAGCTCAATGCTTGCCGAGTCAATATTGAGCCGGCTGACTGCCTCTATTTCAATACCGCCATTGTCATAAGTAAGGTATATCTTTCCTTTGTCTAAATCCTGAAGACCATTAAAGAGGTTGATAATAAGTGGCTGGGTGATGTCCAGGCTTCGCTTCGACAAGTCCATCGTATCTACATTCACCCTATATAGTACGGTTGGTTTGCCCTTACTGGCTCTGGTACCTCTTCGTTCACCTATGCTTGGTTTGGCAGACCGGATCGTATCGGCTGTAGCGGTATCGCTTAGTATAGAAGTATCTGTTATTGGTTCTTTTCCCGTATCCAGTACAGGACTTTCTTGAAAAAGAGATAGTAATACAGGGGTTTCAAAATCTTGGCTTGGTCGAACCAAGCTATCCAGAAAAGCCACTTTTTCCGTACCCGGGTCGTAAATAAGGTTGTTGTTGGCGTCGTTTATGGCAAAAACCTTAAATGTCCTGTCTGGCAAAAACGGCTGGTGAAAAAAACCGGAAGCATCTGCTTTGATGGCATATAAAGGTCTTTTTTGGAAAACTACAGAGTCTGTTGAAGCACCATCATACAGCAATAAAGTAGCTGCGCTGTCCGGCAAGCCCGTGGCAGCATCCAGGATTTTACCCCTGATCTCCATAGTGTCAAAATAGTTTCCGGTGCTGAAGGTATAAGTAAAACTGGGATAGGGGTTAGCTTCTCTGTTATCCACCAGCGCATTTCCTAATGAAAGTCTGTAGGTGGTCTGATCCAAAAGTTGGGTGTCGGCAATTTTAATCACAATTCGCTTGCCAAAGACGGTTACTTCGGGTCTTGTAGGGAGCAAAGGTGCAGTCTGTATTTCCCGCTCCAGATCTTTCAACTCCATAAACTTATTAAAGCGAAGTTGAATGCGAGAAGGTTTAATGTTTAGGGAAGAGTCGGCTGGATCGATGAACAGAAGCAGCGGCGCTGAGGTGTCCTTTTTCCCACCTTCGGGTGGCACAATGTTGGCGCAGGCCTGCATCAGTAGGGTCAAAGCGTAGAATAGGGCTCCGTAGAGGTAGGGCCTTTTTTGCAAAAAACAGGACAGCTTCAATGGTTGATGCGTTTGTAAACTACAAAAATAAGCTTATTCCCCTGGTTTCAAATTTTCCGCTTTGTTAAGGTCTGTGCAGATGTCTAAGCATCATCTGTTTGGTCCGTTTATAAATTATTGTACTTTGCGCATCAAATTTGCGTTACAAGGTTGATGAACAATAATAATAAAGGGTTGCTTTTGTATTGGCCGTTGCGGCTTCAGGAAGCGATTGCTGTGGTTAGTAGCCTGGGTATGATGGCTGGCCTGATGTGGTCAAGGGCCTTGTTGTCTGTTTGCATGATCGTTTTGTTGGTTAATGCATTACACCCGGAAGTCAGGCGGCAGGCTTGGCAGCGGTACACAAATAATAGGTTTGCGCAGGCATGTGTTTTGTTTTTTTTAATCTACCTCGTTTCAGGGATATGGAGTGCAGACCTGGGCAGCTGGTGGGCCGGTACTTTCAATAAACTTCCCTTTCTTATCCTGCCTTTTTCGTTTTTTTCAATTCCCCTTCAGCGGCCGAAAGTGCAGCGTGTGATCATTACAGGCATTGTGTTGATGCATGTAGCTGTAATCAGTTACAGCCTGTATTGCCTTTGGCGCCATCCGGAGTTTTATATTGAAGGATATGCATACTCCAAACAAATTCCTACCACAAAGTATAATGACCATATCCGATTTAGCATTACACTAGTGTTAACCACCCTGACATGTTTTTATTTGTTGTTTGACCATAAGCACCAGGCGATGCACAGAGGTATGAAAGTCTTTCTGGGTATAGCATCACTGTTGTTCATCGT
>JBEBUO010000185.1:0-5070 GCA_040393285.1 Taibaiella helva
AAATACTATCTTTGCGCACTTATTCAAAAAAATTTATTATTGACTCTAACAGAGAAACTCTATGCAGCTTAAAGGAATGGTAAAATTTTTTACCGCAGCCCTGATCCTCTTTTCATTATGGCGTTTGTCGTTCACGTTCATTGCACACAATGTGGAGAAAAAGGTTGATGCGCAAGCGCAGCAATTAGTGAACACCAATAACCCTGAGGTTCAAGGAACGGACAGGGACTTACTCGTAGACAAAGCCTACCAGCAAATTACAGATAGCCTGAGGAGCGAGCATGTATTTAACCTGGCCGGTTTGAAATACACGTACCAGGAAATAAAAGAAAAAGAGCTGAAACTGGGGCTTGACCTTCAGGGTGGTATGAGTGTAACCTTAGAGGTAGGCCTTGATGAGCTGGTGGCCTCTATGAGCAATAACCCCAAGCACCCCGGCCTGATTGCTGCCATAGAAGAAGCCAATAAAATGAAAGGCAACAGCGATGCCGACTTCATTACGTTGTTTGGACAGGCTTATCAAAGGATTAACCCGGGCGGCCAGCTGGCACAATTGTTTACCAAGCCCAACCAGGCCGACATTAACCTCTCCTCTACTAACGAGCAGGTGCTAAAGGTAATCCGGACAGAGGCGAAAGAGGCCGTAAAGCGCACGTATAACGTACTGACCAAACGTATTGACAAGTTTGGTGTAAGCCAGCCCACCATTAACCTGGACGAAAACAAGAGCATCATTACAGTAGAACTGGCAGGTGTAAAGAATCCTGAACAGGTGCGCCAATACCTGCAAGCTACGGCCAAACTGCAATTCTGGGAAGTAGTGACCAATGCAGAAATTGCGGCTAACCTCATTAAGGCTAACGATGTACTGAAAAACTACCTGAAGCATATAGAAGCCACCACTTCGACCAGCGACACAGCTGTGCGTGTGGCTGCCGCGACCGAAGATACTGCTACAGCTATTGTCGCTGCCGCTGATGCTACTGCCGATACGGGCAGCCTGAGCAGCCTCCTGAACAAATCGGATGCTACCGATAGCAACCAGGGACTTGCTGAAACCGGCGAGGCCCAGCTATTTGACCTGCTGCGCCCCGTGGTGAACCAGTCCGGTCAGTTTGTAGACGCCTCTATCATTGGGGAAGTGGATCAGAAAGACGCGGATAAATTACTGGAATACCTCAGCCTTGATGTGGTAAAAAACCAGTTTCCGGCTAATATCAAATTTATGCTGGGTGAAAACCCAAGTAAAAAACAATACCTGGCCAATGGCATTAAACGTGTGCCCCACGCGGTATATGCTGTGAAAACAGTAAATGGTGAGCCTAAATTAGAAGGAGACCGTGTAAAAAGCGCTCGTTTTAATTTCCAGCAAAACCGTGCCGAGATCCAATTGGTGATGGACCAGCAGGGAACTGCCTTGTGGGCCAAGCTGACTAAGGATAACCTGGGACGTCCTATTGCCATTGCGCTGGACGATTATGTCTATTCTGCGCCTACGGTACAAAGTGAAATTACGGGTGGTACTTCTTCCATTACCGGTGACTTTACCGTGAGTGAGGGTACCGACCTGGCCAATATCCTGCAAACAGGTAAATTGGATGCGCCTGCCAAAATTGTTCAGGAACAAGTGGTAGGGCCTACCCTGGGTCAGGAATCGATTGACGGCGGTATTAAGTCGTTTGCCGTTGCCTTCCTGGTTATTTTTGCCCTGATGCTGATCTATTACAATACCGGTGGTATTGTAGCCAATATAGCCCTGGCGCTAAACATGCTGTTTACCTTTGGTGTACTGGCCAACCTGGGCGCTACGCTCACCATGGCGGGTATTGCGGGTATCGTATTGGGTATCGGTATGGCGGTGGATGTAAACGTAATCATCTTTGAGCGGATCAAGGAGGAGCTCGCCTTGGGCGACACCTACTCGGAAGCCATTGACAAAGGTTATAAACGATCCTATGCCCCGGTACTGGATGGTCACATTACCAGTTTAATCACGGCGGTGATCTTGTATGTATTCGGCCTGGGTCCCATCAAGGGCTTTGCTACCACGCAAATTATCTCCCTGTTGCTTTCCTTATTTACCGGTATCATGGTATCCCGCCTGATTACGGAAATGTATATGCGTAAAGGAAAACACTTTAACTACTTTACCAAACTTTCTAAATCCATTTTCCAAAAGGCGAAATTCCATTTTATCGAAAAAAGGAAGTATGCTTATGTGTTCTCCGGACTGATGTTGATACTGGGCGGTGCAGCCATGTTCCATGGTTTTGATTATGGTGTGGAATTTGACGGTGGCCGCAGCTATACGATCAAGCTGGGACAGGAATATAAAGTGAGTGAGATCAGGGAAAAACTGCACGACCACCTGGGTAATAAGTATCCAGTGGTAAAAACCATAGGTGTGGATGACCAGATCAATATCACTACTGACTACTTAATTGACAAGCCCGGTAAAGAGGTAGAACAAGAAGTAGTTGCCAAACTATACGAAGGCATGAAGGCCGAGCGGTTTATCCCGGCTGATGTGGACCTGGCTACCTTCAGTTCTAAATACATTCAAAGTGCCCAAACGGTACTGCCCACCATCTCCGAAGACCTCAAACGTGGTGCTATATATGCCACCGCGCTGGCGATATTAGCCATCTTTACTTATATCTTTATCCGTTTCCGCAAATGGCAGTATTCCATCGGTACCATCATCTCGCTGATACACGATGTGGCCATTACCTTAGCGGTGTTCTCCTTCTTTAAAGACATCGTACCTTTTGCCCTGGAGATAGACCAGCACTTTATCGCTGCCTTGCTTACGGTAATCGGTTTCTCTATGAACGATACGGTAATTGTATTTGACCGGGTTCGGGAATATTTCCGCAAGACACCGAATGGTGACAAGAAGGAAATCGTGAACCATGCGATCAACGATACCCTGAGCCGTACTATCATGACCTCGCTGACGGTATTCCTTACTGCCGTTATCCTGTTCATCTTTGGTGGCGAGGCCCTGCGCGGATTTGCCTTTGCCATGTCGATAGGTGTGCTGGCAGGTACCTACTCTTCCATATTTGTGGCTGCCCCTATCCTGGTGGATATGGACAGAAGCGACTCCCTACGGATAGAAGAAGACAAGGAAGAAAAAATAAAACAACTGAAAGAGCAAGCCTAATCAGCTTTTGCTACTGCATATGGTAACACATCCCCGGTCCTGACCGGGGATGTGTTTTTTTATCCTACCAGCAGCACCCACCGAAACCTTGCGCGCCGGAGCCACGACTATAGTTGATTCAGGAAAGAAACTGATTACCTTCAACTTTTTTGCTTCCTGCCAAAAGACCATTGGCGCATGCCTCTGCTTGCCAGACAAAATGAGCTACATTCAATTCCTTGCACCTGCCACAGCTGGGCGGCACCACCGCTCCTGATGCCGCCCAGCAATTGATGTCTGTGTGGTGCTGCTCCGGGCACCAGCCGAAGTAATTCTTATAAATTCCTTACTTTCGTTAGGATCAAGCAGGATTTATTATTTTTCATAGCGCCCGGCGCCGCCCCTGCATACTGTTCCTGCTTCGGCTTCTTATGAGGAACAAACAGCGGTGTCCGATGACCACCGCAGGTATTTCTTAGCCTGTGTTGCCCGTGCTGCCAGCAAAACGAAATTATGGGTGAAACCAACATGAATAAAGGGTTGACTAAATCATTTGGCTTAAAGATGGCCATCATTATTGTGATCAGCGCCATCATCGGTTCCGGTGTGTTTAAAAAAGTGGCCCCCATGTCGGCCCTGCTCCATAGCCCCTGGCTGGTGATCCTGGCCTGGTTGCTGGCCGGTGTGGTGGTCTTGTGTGGTGTGCTGTGCATTGCCGAGCTCAGCGCCCTTTTCCCACAGTCCGGAGGCCCGTTTCGCTGGCTGGAACAGATGTATGGCAAACTGGTGTCTTTCCTGTATGGATGGTCCTGCTTCACCGTGATTCAAACCGCTGCCATCTCGTCTATCGCATTTGTATTTGCCGGGGCCCTGAATACCTTTGTGGCCCTGCCAGAACTGCCCGTCGACATCGGATCGATGCGCATTCTCGGGCTACAGCCTTTCTCTAATTTCGGCGCCAAACTGGTGGCGTGTACGCTGATCATTGCCCTTACGCTGGTGAATATAAAGGGCACGAAAAACGGTGGTCATTTAAGTCTTCTTTTCACCTTCCTGATCCTCACCTCCATCCTGATCATTATCGGCGTTGCATTCGGACATGAAACCGGCAGTATGGCTACATTGAACACGCGGTCCGTACTTTATCCTTCTGAAGGCTTTACGGCTTTTACGTTTATCAGTGCCATGGTACTGGCCATGCGGGCCGCATTCTGGGGCTATGAGGGATGGATTGCTCTGGGCTTTATCGGAGCAGAAGTTACCCGCCCGGGCAAAAACCTGCCGCGCGCCATGGTGATCGGCATTTCGCTGGTCATCCTGGTCTATGTGCTGGTTAATGCAGCCTACCTGTACGTGATGCCCATCGATGAACTGTTGGCCCAGGTAAGTGAAAATGAAAATCATATTGCGGCCGTGGTGGTGGTGGATCACATGCTCGGTACGGGCGGTACTTATGTTATCAGTGCCATGATACTCATTTCTACCTTTGGTTGTACCAATGCCACCATCCTGGTGTCTTCCAGGATCTACTATGCCATGGGACAAAAAGGATTGTTCTTCAAAAAAGCGGCGCTCACCCACCCGAAAAACCGTACGCCGCATTACGCACTTGTTTATCAATGTATCTGGGCCTGTCTGCTTGTCTTTTCCGGTTCGTTCGATCTCCTGACCGACCTGGTGATTATAGCAGGGTTTATATTCTTTGGCATGATTGTTTTCGGGATGATACTCCTGCGCATACGCCTGAAGGACACGCCCCGACCCTATAAAGCGCCGCTTTTCCCGCTTATACCCGGATTCTTTGTGCTTTTCTGCATCGTACTGATCGGCATATCGTTTTACGAGTCGCCTTTAAAATCACTGGCGGGCCTTTTGCTTATCCTGTCGGGCCTGCCTTTCTATTACTATTGGCGCAAAAAGCAGGG
>JBEBUO010000186.1:0-5055 GCA_040393285.1 Taibaiella helva
TTCAAGTACATCCATGTTGATGTCCCGGAGCATTTTGAACTTAATGCAGTAGCCGCTCACCTTTGCCTTACCTATTGTTTTTCCGTAGGTTTCGGGTAAATATTGCTTGTCTTCAATGCCCATAATATAAACCGAAATTCCTGTTGTGTTTCCACTAATACCAATTTGATAAAAGGGTTTGGTTTTTCCGTCAGCATACTTTAGGGTTTGAAGCCCATAACCTATTTGAGGATTAGTAACGATCTTGCCTTTATCGTCTTTGCCATCTAAAAACCACAATTTGCATTTTGGCAATAGTCGAAGGATGCGCTGGTGCAAGGCTTCAAGGTCGGCACGTTTTGACTCGGCCTGGCCGGCAATATATGTTTTGATTTGCGCTGCTACCGTCATAAAAATTGAATTTTATTTCTTGTTCAAAAACTTTTCTATTATCTGTACAACAAGATCGCTTTCCTTTGTTTTTAGCAAACCAGGGAATAACTTTTTCAAAGTTGGATTGAATTGTGGCGCTGCCACCTAAAAAATATCAAGTGGAAAATTACAATTATTTCGTGTCTTTTGTAGCCGGTTTATGGCTTGTTATATCGGCCGAAACGAAGGTTAAATCGGGTCAGCCGTTCGTTGCTGTTTGGTTTGCCGGTTTATAATAAAGCAGGACTTTACCACCGTAGGGCACCACTTGCAGTCCCTTAGCATCAGCGTCAGGATCCAGGCATACAAAAGTGGAGACCCTGCCGATAGCATCAGGTAATACGCGCCTCGCGCGCAACCCTAAGCAGCAGGAAAATAGTACATCAGCGGCTGTTTATGTGCGCTTTCTATACGAGGCCTAACTGTATGGCAATTTTGGTGAGGCCTGCAGTGTTCTTTGCACCTGATTTGATCATGAGGCTGTTTCGGTGATTGTCTACTGTTCGCTTGCTGATAAACAACTGTTCAGCAATTTCCTGACTCGATAATTCGGATGCAATTCCCTTGAGTACTTCCAATTCCCTATTTGTAAATTTGATAGACGGTTTTGCAGCAAGGTTGGCCGTTTGTACCGAATGTGCATATTTCTCACGAAGTTCTCTGTCGAGAAATATCCTTCCGTTGTACACCGTATTAATGGCTTCTAAAATCAGTTCAGTATTGGCTGATGTTTTGAGCAAATAGCCCATACAACCACTTTCCAGCATTTCGACAGCCAGACCCGGCTTATCGAAACCCGTTAGTATAATAATCTTCACATTTCGGAAGTGATAGGTGATATAGCGGGCCAATTGTCCACCGGTCTGATCGGGCAAATGATAGTCGAGCATTAAAATATCCGGCTGCGCCTGTTCTAATCCTTCCAGTAATGTTTTACCATCGCGAAAAGTGCCGCAGACATCAATATATCCGGTATGGGACACTGTATTTTCAATACTGTTGACAATTAATGCATGATCGTCGGCTATCGCCAGTTTTATAGACATATGCTCCTGTTTATCTGAAAAAAATTATATGTAGCCAATTAGGAATCCTGGTTAGGGAGGTTCATTTTATTTTGCAAAGTATGCTCGTCCAATGGTATTTCTATGAGCGTTGTTGTACCTGTATATTCTGAACTTTTGATGTCTAATAGTCCGTTGAGCGCTGCTACATTGGATTCGATATTGGCAATACCCATTCCTTTCTTCGTTTTGTAATCATTACCAATGCCAATACCGTTATCTTCTAATGTTATCGTGAAATTATCCTCAAAGAAGTTAAACTGAAGGAGTGCTTCGGTAGCACGTGCATGTTTCAATATATTTTGGATCAGCTCCAATGTAATCATCAGTATTATTTTACCGGTAGCCTGGTTCAATGCCGGTACCGCCCCGTAATACAAAAAACTGAACTGTAGTTTATAATTATCGATCCTGCTGATAAATGCCTGGACGATATCTATGAGGCCCTGCTCCTGCAGGTCGAACGGCATCAGATTATGGGCTGCTTTACGTAACCTATCTGTTACCTCCTCGGCCTGAAAGATGATATTCCTGAACTCATCAGAATGTTTCAATGCGTAATGATCTCTTTCCATAGCCTCTAAATTCAGTTTCATGGCCAGCATTTCACTCACCACACCGTCGTGCAGGTCACGGGCGATGCGCGTGCGCTCCCGCTCCTCTCCCTTGATACCTGCCTCTATCTGCATGATTCGCTTATCTTTTATGGCATTGTTGAGTTGTTCTTTTAATAAATATTGTTTGTTCTTGTAATTTTTCCTGAAAACAAAAACCATGCTGACAAGCAGGACCACGACAGTGGCCAACACAGCTGTCTGCCAGCTATTTTCCCTAATTCGGCTGGCTTGCCTGGTGATGAGCAATTCCTTTTGCGCTAGTTTCTTATCCCTTTTTGATAGATCAAATTGTCGCTCAAGCCTGTTGATCTTATTGACATGCTCTATAGTGGCAAGGCTATCATTTAACTGTACAAATGTATTCTGGTGCTCCCAGGCAGCTTTATAGTGACCCAGGCGAGCTTCCACTAGGGATAAAAGCCGGTGCGCTTCCTTTATGGGTACCTGGGAGCCTGACTGTTCGCCAATTGCCAGGCCTTGACGTAAGTATTCAAGCGCAAGTTGGTCATTGCCCTGATGGCTCAAGGCTTCTCCCAAAGTGATCGAGATAATGCACTGAGAATACCGCGATATGTCATTAAAATGCGGTAGCATTGAACGCAGGTAAAATAAGGCACTGTCAGCGCGGCCGGCTTTCAGATATGCATCGCCAATATTGTTTACAATCACGGCGCGCATATCATTTATATCGATTTTTTGCGTGGGTTCCAGGTCTTTTCCGGCATCTATTTTTTCCAGTATGCGGTAGGCCTTATGAAACTCCTCCAGCGCTTTATCGTACACGTTCCTGGTACTGTATACATTGCCTCTATTCAAAAAGGCTATAGCCGTCCAGATGCCGCCATCACTCTGTGTCAATACACTGATCGCTTTATCCAGGTTTTCCATAGCCTTGTCAAAATCCTTTAGGTCAAGGTGTAGCGCACTGATATTTATCAATATCTTGGCCTTACCTTGCTCATCATCGGCATGTTTTAATGCATTGTAGTAGCTTTTCAAAGCTTCCTCATAATTCCCATTATCCTGGTGAAGATTTGCTATGATATTATAAAGGTTGACCCGAAAACGAGCAGGGAAAATTGGCGCATTAAGTGCGCTTTGGTAATAGTACAAAGCTTCTTCATGTTTCCCACTGCGCAGCAAGAGTTGCCCCTCAGCTAATATCTTTTTCTGGATTGCAGCAACCATTTGGGTATCCGCGGGCCATTTTAACCACGCTTGCCTGGGGAGGAAGGCCGACGGTATGTTTCCTTCATGAAAAAACGTACCCTTTAGGGCATCAGATTGGTTTTGTGCCCCACTCTCTACAAAAAATGCCAACAATAAAACGACGATACAGTTCAGGCGGAAATGCAGCATATGAGTAAGTACTTGCCCTGCGAAGATAAACACAGTGTACATTACTTTACGCCTTTTCGGGGGCAGATTGCAAATATGAGTACAAATACCCGTATAATTCTTCCTGAAAAATGCGCACTTGTTTCTATTGTACCAACTCATCGGTAAACGGATATTTGTGCATCGACATTTCGGACCATACGCAATGATTGATGTGTTTTAAATGAAAATGATTCTTCACAACTTAAACTGATTTACGTCACAACTTAAACTGATCCATTTATGAAACGAAACATACTGCATTTTTTCTTGCTACTATTAGTCATCAATTTATCTGTCAATGGCGCTAATGCGCAGCTAAACTATAACCAGACACCGGCCTATTTAAAGCAAAACAGTGTTTGGACCATGTATAACCGGATCAAACTCAATATGAATAATAGCATCATTACTTATCCTTTAACCGGCGTCGGCGGAGAAGAAGGCGTGGCTGCGGTGTCAGACCCGAATACAGGCACCCTGCTTTTTTATTCCGACGGCGGCACCTGCTGGAACCAAAACGATGCGATTATGCCCAATGGAAGCGGCCTGTCGGGTAATAGCATCAATGGCTACTATTCCAGCACCCAGGGCGTATGTATTGTACCCATGCCCGGGGATGCCCAGAAATATTACCTGTTCTCGCTGGAATCCTCGGCCTTGTTTGATGCGCCTACCTCATTAAACCTTTATTATTCTATTGTGGATATGAGCCTGGATAATGGTATGGGCGATATTGTATCCTCCAGTAAAAATATGGTGCTCGACGGCAACAGCATGCTGAGCGAATCCATGTTGGCCATACAAGGTAATAACTGCGATGTGTGGTTGGTCGTGCATACCCGGCAAACGCCTACGTTCAAGGCCTATCATATTACTGCCGAGGGTATAGATCCGACACCGGTAATCTCCACTACAGGCGGCCAGATACAAGGCACTACCACCATAAACTTCGCCGGACTTAGCGTGCCGGAAGACGCTTATGCACAATCATCAATAGCCATATCTCCGGACAGGGCCAAGCTTACAATTTCGTGTCAAAGCCTTGGCAGTCTTGGCATTTTTCCTGTGATTTCGACCACGGGCCGTACATGGGGCAGCCTGTTATGCGATTTTAACGCTGCTACCGGTGAAGTATCCAATGCCCTGCTTATTGATACGCTGGGACAATCCAGTGCCGCTTTTTCGCCAGATGGCAGTAAGCTTTATTATGCGAACACATATGCGGATGCCAATGCCAATTTCATGACGCAAATTATGCAGGCAGATATCAGCAGCAATGACTCTGCAAGTATCGTAAATTCAGCCACTGCTCTGCTAACTAACCCGCAAAACGACATGGCAAACCTGAAATCATATAATGATACCATATACATAACCAATCGAACTAATTTAGCCTTAGACAGGATCAACAGCCCCAACCTTGCCGGCGTTGCTTGCGATTACCAAAGCAATGCTATAGCGTTTTCGGGTGCTACCTTTCTGGGATACAGCCTTCCAAATGAAGTAGTTGGTGCAGCTGCCCCCGACACTACAGAAAGTGTTGTGCTGGATACCCTCATTTGCGGCAGCGACTGGAATAACGG
>JBEBUO010000187.1:0-5043 GCA_040393285.1 Taibaiella helva
TTATGCCTCTATATCAATATCATATTTATCCAGAAGCCCCGAAATGCCTGAGCGGGAAAATTTTGCCTTTTTAATCCGGTTGCCTTCCGGGTTAATGGAATAGTTAACTGCCGTCCTGAAATCAACCTGGCTTAGGTTGCTATGGTCAAAAACAGTACCAGACAGGTCGCAATGCGCCAGTACCGACTCACTAAGGTCACAGTCCGTAAAGTCGGCTTCCTGTAGTTGTACCTCATGAAATTTGGTTTTCCTTATCTTGGTTTGGTAAAATGAAGCGTGGTTGAGCTGACAATGGTCAAAGGAAAAGGAAAGACCGAACGGATTACAGGTATCAAAGCGAAGGCCCAGCATTTTACAGTCTTTGAAGTGTACGCTATGCCATGCAGTCTTGTTCAGTATGGCCATACTGAGGTTGCAGCCGATAAAAGTACAATCCACAAATGTGCATTCGGACAGGTTTTGCCCGGCAAAATTGCAACTGTTGAAGCAACAATTTTCATATTCGCCTATTGCCCATGGTCTTTGGCTATAGTCCTGTCGGTCAAAAGTTTTGTCCCGTGCATAATTTTCTTGCATATGATCTGAACTTATTTGGGTCCGGTGACTTGCTCTGCCCGGATTCTCAAAAGGAAAGTAAAGCCTGTAGCAGAAAACAATAGTTCCGTTACTACGGCCATTTCCTCCTTCAGTCAGCTCAACCGAATACGACATAAACAAGTGACTAGCCTCAGGGTTGGCTCGGTCGCTCTATACTTCGTAAGTGGGCTGATTAAATGGCTGGACTCGATAAAATAGTGCTTTGAGGTTTAAAGCACGTCACCAAACTCCTTCACCTTATCGAATACGCTTTTGGCAAAGGGGCATAAGGGTACGATTTTTATACCTTTTTCCCTTGCAAAAGCGACTGCCTGGCTTACCATTTGTTTGCCTACACCCTTACCTTTCAAACGTTCGTCCACGGAAGTATGGTCTATAATGATCCTATCCGTACCAGTCCACACATAGGTCATTTCAGCAAGTACTTCGTCGCCCTCTTGTACAAAAAATGCACCTTTATGACTATTGTCTCTTTGTTGTATTTCCATAATTAAATGTAGGAATGATATCGTTCAAAACAAAATTGCATTTCTATTGAGCACTTAGACCAGGCCAAGGCGCTGCTGTTGCTTGTACCGCCGGCAATTTAGGAATTACCGAGAATAGTAGACTCTCCTCCGTCAATAGCAATGGTTTGTCCACTTACATAACTGTTTTCATCACTTAACAGAAAGGCTACCAACTTGGCCACTTCATGGGGCAATCCCAATCGCCTGGTCGGGTTGCGCTGTGCATATTCGGTTTCTGCTGCTTTGGGATCGGAAGGGTTGACCTGTTTAAACGCTTCTGCTACCATAGGCGTGAGGATGGCGCCGGGTGCAATCGCATTGGTCAGTATACCATAGCGACCATATTCTAAAGCCGCATTTTTTGTCATGCCAGACACAGCATATTTACTGGCCACATAAGGCATCTGGTTAAGCACCCTGCGAATGCCTTATTCAATTCTGTCTTGGCCGCTTCCAGACTTTCTGCATTATAGTCCACTAAAGTGAGTTGGCTCCCTGAGCAGCCAATTCCTTTACTGTTGCTAATCCCAGGCCCATTGCGGCACCGGTGATGGTGATTACTTTACCTTTCATATGCTTATGTTTTTAAGATTGCTTTATTCAATTAGGACAAAGGTACGATGATATTGGGGCCGCGTGGTAGCAGTAAATGGCAGAAAGGTTGTAAAACATCCGGCCCCCTGCTCGTTATCCTGAATCGCCTCTGAAGCGTACCGACAATAAAGCAACAACAATCAACACTGATAGCAGAACCGATGCCGGGGGCATGCAGAATTCTACTGACGCACAGCAGCGCTCCCTCATGTCAACTGACGCGTATTGTGTCTGCTGTCTGGGAATACGGGCCTACATATATCGCCTCACCTTATTACAATAAGCAGGAAAGGCATCAGGGTATTGTGTACTCAAAAATTGTTCTTCTTTCAACACTTGCCGATGAAAGGTAAGAAAGGCTATACCCATATACATCAACCGTATCCAACTGGGATAAATCAGGAACTGCCCCAACAACATCAGGGCAAAAGCCACGTAGATCGGATTACGACTTAGGGCAAAGGCGCCCGTGGTAATGAGCCCTTGAGCAGTATTGTCTACCAGCCCGACACGAAAGCTTTGCTTAAAGGAAACCAATGTCCATAGAAAGAGCAGGAGAGACAGCAGGCAAATGGCAACACCTATCCACGATACGGCTTCACTATGGAAGAGCTCCTGGCCGGGAATATCGGGTAGGTTAAACGCTCTGGCTATAAGCAGGTAAAAATAAAATAAAGCAAAAGGAAGGATAAAAAAATCCTTCTTATCCTTTCTGCCAAATTCCATCGCTTCAATACCCTGCTTTTTCAGGCTAAGGACCCGAATGATGACCAACACAATCAGTAGGATGATACCGGTTAATCCAAAATATGCCTGCATGGGATACGGCTTTTATACTTGATCTGTGCGCCATGGACGTCAACCAAAGAAACGCACTTAGGATAAATTTACACATTTAAATTTATTTGCGCTTTGATTAAGCTGCCGTAATTTGTATGAGTGGTCACAAGTGTGATAAAGTTATTTTGTAACGCCTGTAACCTGATCACCCTACGGCGCAATTAAGGCTTTACTTTCAGGGTATCTTAAATAAGTCAATGGTATAGTTGAGTAATTCCTTATCGCCACGCGTACCATGACCCGGAATGATCATTTTTACATTTGGATATGCCTGCTTTACTTTGCGCACCGTAGCAGACCAAGCCATCGTATTCGCATCTCCTAAATAGCCTTTACCTGCAGCTAACTCCTTTATTAAGCATCCTCCAAACATAATGTCTTCGCTGGGGAAATAACCGATTATGTTATCCCGGGTATGTCCTTCTCCGAAAAACCTGGCAACAGCTTGCCGGGCACCTACCTGTAGCAGGAGTGAATCTTTAAAGCTATGCCGGGGAACAGCCAGCTTATTTTCTCTTGCAAGTTCAACCGTTTTAAAATAAGCATAAGAAGGAATATTGTTTTCTTCAAACACGTGTAGTCCACCCAGGCAATCGTTATGAAAATGGGTAGGGACAACGGCATTTATCTTGCAATCAAGTGCTTCTGTTATCCATTTAATCAACTCTTCAGCGCCTTTATCTTCGGTGGGTGTATCAAACACAATGGCTTCATGCCCATCCCGCACAATCAGACCGTTACAAGGAACGTTTCCAAAGTCCTGCGTTTGCAAAAACGAGGTATGCTCAAATGCATTTCCCGATACTTGGGTGATGACTAAATCATCGGATTGATAAACAACCTTTGGCGTAAAGTGGCCTTCGCTTTGCGCATGACAATTAAAAACGGATATAGCGCATGCAATCAGGAACAAGGATTTTATTATAGTATTCATTTGTTTTGCTTATAAGTGCTGCTGCGTATGTCTATGTGACAATGGTTACCCGCCTGCCATAAAAATAATGCAAGGCTAAGTTACACCATCAAATAAAGATAACCAAGAGATGCCTCGTAGCAACAGGCCGCTGCCAATAATAAAACAATGAAAACACCGTTTGCTAAATATACCGCTTTAGGACCACAGCTATCAAAATAAAACTACCATGAAAAGACTTTTCCTTATCCTTTCTGCACTACTTATTACCGCCGCCGCAGGTGCCCAACAGTTTTCCATAGGGGCTCAGGCCGGTCTTTTAGCTACCACGCGACGAGCAGGCGGTGAAGAGCCAAACCATTACATAAGGGCATATACACCTGAATACAGTGTTTGTTTTGGCCTTAATGCCAGCTATCAACTAAGCCCGCACTGGCAGCTCCTTATGCAAGTACAAGTAGCTAACGAGGGCTATAAGGAAGTTCGGGAATGGGTTTCGACAATACCGGGCGGTGGACCTGAGCCACCCCGAATTGAGACACGCCATCGGCTCCCTTACCTGAGGATTCCACTGGCTGTCTGCTATCAGATATTACCTCCGGAAGCCGCTCTTGATTTAGGTATTTTTGCGGGTCCCAGCCTGGGCATCCTCCTCAACCAGGAGGCCAGTTATACCGGGTTGAACCAGGCCGGTGCCAGGATTGTGGAAACTGTAGATCCAAGAGAAGACCTGGTCAGGACCATGGACCTGGGTGCACAATTGGGCCTGCGTGCCTCCCTGGATCTTTCAGCGCGATTTAAACTCTTCCTTGACGGCAGTGTGTACCAGGGTTTCGGTAATACCTTAAAAGAACCTTTTTTGGAACGCCAGCTAATAAATAGACACGCTTCGCTCAACCTGGGTGTACAGTTTCATTGGCGATAGCTTGCGGTATCCTGTTGTGATGAAGGAATACCAGTATCAAAAATAAATGAGGTGAGAAAAAATATGGGACCAAAGCGTAAAGGCTTTAAAGAGGCTGTCTAAAAAGCAATCAAATTTGTCCTGTTGAGTTCTGTCAAAAAATAACACAACAAATTAACCGCAAATTCTTGTCACATTTAGACTTCACTAAACGTGACAAGAATTTCACCCTTTAGATCAGCCTTGTACTATCTATTACGCCCGCCATAACCGGTACGATCTGTAGTATGCTCAGATGGCCGGGACCTGCGATCATCTAGCATAATACGATCATAATCGCCCTGATCGGACCGGTAGCCGCTTTGGGTCCCACGATCCCATCTGTTGCTGCCGCGATAATTATCATTATAACTGTCTTGTCGTTCCTCTGGGCGCTGCTGATACCGACCGCGGTCTTCCTGGTGGCGGTTTTGCCGCTCATAAGTATCGGCATGGCGATTGTCTTCCTCATCCCAATTCTCCTCTTCACGGTTATTATAACGGCTGTGCTCCTGATGTCTGCCATGGTCGGTAACATTCATTGCAGCCCTGTAACCAGCCTGATAACCTGCTTCATAACTATCGCCTTCCTGATCCGTATCAAATTCCTGTCTGATGTGGCGCGGACGGTTAATATCCCGATGTTG
>JBEBUO010000188.1:0-4995 GCA_040393285.1 Taibaiella helva
ACTTGACCTCCCGGACGATTAATGCTATCTCATGCCGGAAAAATAATTTTAAATCTACCAGGACCTGATCATTCCTGGAACGACCGCTGTGAATTTTCTTGCCCACTTCCCCCAGATCCCGTGTAAGCATCAATTCGACCTGAGAATGAATATCCTCCACACCATCTTCCATTGTCAGGCTACCCGAGCAGGCTTCATGATAAATTTTTTTGAGTGCATCAAACAGGATCACCGACTCCTGCTGCTCCAGTAGCCCAACTTCCGACAGCATACGTACATGCGCCATCGAACCCAATACGTCAAAGGGAGCCAGCTGAATGTCAAACAACTTATCCTTCCCTACAGTAAACTGCTCCACCGCTGCATTCAAGTTTGTTTCCTTTTGCCAAAGCTTCATGTTTGTCCTTTTAAGTTATTCGTTAATGTAGTGGTTAAAGTAGGGCATCAAGCATTTTTATGTACATTGCTATCCCCTGCTCCACTTCCTGTAAATAAATAAATTCGTCTGCAGTATGGCTACGGGCACTGTCACCGGGACCCATTTTCAAGGTTGGAAATGGCATCAGTGCCTTATCGCTAGTTGTGGGTGACCCATACCAACCCAAGCCCTGTGCGGCTCCTGCCCTAACCAGTGGGTGATCAAGAGGAATCATACTTGAACGGAGCCTGCTGCTACGCGGCTGAAACCGGCTCTTCGTATGTACGCTGATCGTCTGTAACACCTCTTCAAATGTGTAGCATTCATTTATCCGTACATCCACCACAAAATGACAGGTGTCAGGAACCACATTATGGGCCTTATTCGAAGTTTCTATCACCGTTACATTCATCTTCACCGGCCCCAAGAATTCAGACACGCGATCAAACTGATAACTACATAACCATGCTATATCTGCCATTGCCGTATATAAGGCATTTTCTCCCTCCTCACGAGCGGCATGGCCCGCCTTTCCTTTAGCTGTGCCGTCCAGTACCATAAGTCCCCGTTCTGCAACGGCCATTTGCATCAGGGTTGGCTCACCAACGATCGCTGCATCAATCACACTTCCCTGCAGGGATTCCTGAAACGCGGCACTTTCCAGGAGTGCCTCCACGCCATCATGGCCGGAGATCTCTTCCTCTGCAGTAGCGGCAACGATCAGGTTATATGCCAGTGATTCTTTTTCGTAAAAATGGAGGAAAGCGGTTAACAAGGAGACCAGACAACCTCCTGCATCATTGCTTCCCAATCCAAATAACTTCCCATCTTCAATAACCGGATCGAAGGGATCGCGTGTATATCCTGCATTAGGTTTTACAGTATCATGATGAGAGTTGAGCAACAATGAAGGCTTGCTGGGGTCAAAATATTTATTCACCGCCCAGATATTGTTGAGATAACGGTGTACAACAACGCTATTCTTTTCGAGAAAACCCTGAATAAGATCACCTGTCAACGACTCCTCCCGTGAAAAAGAAGCTTGTCGAATGAGGCTGCATAATAACTCTGTTGCCTTTTGTGTCCACATTAAATATTCCTGTTTACTCATGACAAATACTTGTTCCCGCAAGTCCTTGCGCCAGTTCATTTAAATCTTTTGCCTGGCCTATCGCAACTTTACCTACCCCATCCTTCAAGGCTGTAAAAGCATTGTCCAGCTTAGGTATCATACCTTTGTTAATAGTACCCGCCGCTTTGCCCGCTTCGTAGTCAGAAAACGTCAAGGCCGGCCAAAAGCTGTCGTTATCCGTTACGTCCCGCAATACCCCGGGCTTTTCAAACAAGTAGATCAAATTCACCGAAAATGCCTTACTCAATGCTTTCGCGACTTCCTGAGCCAGGGTGTCTGCGTTCGTGTTCAACAATTGCCCCCTTCCATCGTGGGTGATAGCTGCCAATACCGGCACCAAATCCTGGTGTAACAACGACAACCAGGGTGCCGTCGAAAGACCCGGTTCAATATCACCTACAAAACCAAAGTCTATGCCCTGTTTTACCGGCCGCTTCGTTGCCGGAACCAGGTTGGCATCTGCTCCGGAAAGCCCGATGGCATTACAGGAAAGGGCCTGGAGATGGGCTACTATATTTTTATTGATATAGCCCGCATAAACCATGGTGGCTAACTTTAGGGTTTCGGCATCTGTAATCCTTCTTCCGTCCACCATTTGCTGTGGTATACCCAAACGTTCTGCCATACGTGTAGCCAGCTTTCCTCCGCCATGCACGAGTATTTTTTTCCCTTCCAGTGCGGCAAAATCTTCCAAAAAGTTATCAAGCGCCTGCTCCTCGTCAATGACCTGCCCTCCTATTTTTACAACATATAATTGCTCCATAATACGCCTGTTTATCTGTGGTTTAAAATTTCTGAAATTACAGCCTGAGCAGCCCAGACACGGTTACCGGCCTGATGTGCCACCCAACTTTGCGTACTGTCCAGGATAGCATCGCTAAGCTCCAGGTTTCTGCGGACAGGCAGGCAATGCATCACTTTGGCATTATTAGTTATTTGCATTTGTTGCGGCGTCAACATCCAGTCATCTGCGTTATTCTTTATCTGGCCATAATCCCTGTAGCTACTCCAATTTTTTACATAAACCACGTCCGCATCGGCTAAAGCTTCTTGTTGGTTATAAGTGATCGTAGCGCCATCAGAAAACGTTTCTTTCAGTTCAAATCCCTCCGGATGGGTAATCACAAATTCGGCTTGTCCCCAGGCATTGACCCATTGTGCAAAACTGTTGCTTACAGCCTGTGGTAAGGCTTTGATATGTGGTGCCCAGGTAAGTACAATTTTGGGACGAGCCTTATGATGCAATTGTTCCTTAATGGTAATCATATCAGCCAGACTCTGCAAAGGGTGTAAGGCGGCACTTTCCAAACTTATTACAGGAAGGCCTGAATATCGTATAAACCCGTTTAACACTTGCTCCGAATAATCCAGTTCTCGATCCTGCAAATACGCAAACGAGCGCAAACAAAGGATATCAAAATACTGGCCTAGTACAGGAGCCGCATCCTTTATATGCTCTACTGATGTACCGTTCATGACCACACCGTCCTCCAGTTCTAAAGCCCATCCGTCCTTACCCATGTTGAACACTATAGGTTCCAATCCTAAGTTGAGCGCGGCCACTTGTGTGCTGATCCGGGTGCGCAAGCTCGGGTTCAAAAAAATCAGACCAATACGTCGGCCCTGACCAATATCCTTATGTTTGAAAGGATCCGATTTGTAATCGAGCGCCTTTTGAATGAGCTGATCCATGTCGCGCACATCATGAACGGAGCAAAAATTTTCCATTGGCAAAATAGTTTTTCAGAAATATTCAGGTTAAAAAGCAGCAGATACCCCTACCAATTCTTGCCGTAAGGCCTGTAAAAAAACATCTGCTTGCTCTTTGGTCACTGCCAGCGAGGGTAATAAACGAATCGTATGCGGTCGTGCCTCACCGGTAAAGATGTGGTGTTTAAAAAGAAGATCTTTCCTTACTCCTGCATATTCCGACGGTACATCCAACCCGATCATGAGCCCGCTGCCGCGAACGTCAAGAAGCTGTGGCACCTGTTTCAATTCATGGCGCAAATAGGCTCCTACAGTTGCTGCATTTTGTATCAGATTTTCGGATTCCATGACTTCTAACACTGCCAGAGCTGCTGCACAAGCCAGGTAGTTACCACCAAAAGTCGTACCCAACATACCATGCCAGGGTTTCAACCTGGGGTGGATCAGCATACCACCTACAGGAAATCCGTTACCCATGCCTTTGGCCATAGTCACTAAATCCGGAACAACATCCATTTGCTGATGAGCAAAAAAAGATCCGCTTCGGCCAAAACCGCTCTGTATTTCGTCCAGGATCAGGCAGGCCCCTTTCCTGGCACATTGTTCTTCTATATTTTTTAAAAACGCTTTATCCGGCATACGAATGCCAGCTACACCTTGAATGCCTTCAATAATTACGGCAGCCACATCAGTACCCATTTCACGATCGAAGGCCTCCTGATCATTAAAGGGCAATAGCACTACCTCATGTCCTGAATTAAAAGGGGCCTGAATTTTGGCATTATCCGTTATGGCTACCGCGCCAGATGTGCGGCCGTGAAAAGCGCCGGTGAAGGCAATGACTTTCTTTCTTCCGGTTGTGAACGAAGCTACTTTCAACGCATTCTCATTGGCTTCAGCACCTGAATTACAAAGGAAAAGATCATAATCATCATAGCCGGACATCTGGCCGAGTTTATGTGCCAGTTCCTTCTGGATCGGTATGTTTATGGAATTGGAATAAAACCCAATCCGGTTCAGTTGAGCTGTTATTCGGCTGATGTAATGTGGGTGACTATGCCCTATAGAAATCACAGCATGTCCGCCATACAGGTCCAGATACCTGTTGCCTTCATCATCCCAGACATAGGAGCCGGAGGCCTTTTCTATAGTTACCTGCTGTAAGGGATAAACGTCGTATAAATTCATGCTTTTAGAGATTAGATCTTATGTTTAGAATACTTAGAATACAATACTTTTAAGCTTCAGTCCGCTTGTCTCTTCCAGTCCAAACATCAGATTCAGGTTCTGAACTGCCTGGCCTGAAGCACCTTTGAGCAGATTATCCAGGGCGGAGTGGACAATCAGGTTGTTACCTTCTTTTTCCAGAAAAAGAAAAGTTTTATTGGTATTTACTACCTGTTTTACATCTATCATACGATCGCTTACATGCGTAAAAGGATGTGTTTTGTAGTATTCTTTATACAGCGCCCGGGCCGCAGCGATATCCAAATCACAGGCCATATAGGAAGTGATAAATATACCCCTGGTAAAATCGCCCCGCCAGGGCACAAAGGTTATTTTCCCGGCTGCATCCAATACCTTACCAATCTCGTTGAGATGTTGGTGCGTATGGGTTTTATATGCATTCACGTTATGGCTTCGCCAGCTATGGTGTGTGGTAGCCTGCAAACGTTGTCCCGCCCCGGTCGATCCGGTGATGCCTGTGGTATGCACTTGAGGCAAGGTGCCGGCA
>JBEBUO010000189.1:0-4985 GCA_040393285.1 Taibaiella helva
GATCCTCGAAGCCATTGGACACATATTCTCTGCACAGGATGATTTTCCCGTCTTCTTGTATAGCTATCTGCTGGGCTGTTCCTGAACCGCCCAATATAGCTATCCCCCCGCTTCCAAAGCTGTTATCCAAACTACCATCCGCATTAAACTTAATCAAATTAGTGCCACAGGCTATAATCCTTCCGTCGGAGAGTACCACCATATCTCCCATACCAACTTCGGTAATTACATAGCCATTACCATTACCAAATGAAGGGTCAAGACCAGTTAAAATTTGTGCACAGGTAGTTGGAGCGGAAGCAAATGAGGTAAGGAATAAACAAAGTACTAATATTTTCATAGCAATAAATTTGCCATAAATCTACCCAAATCAATTTATAATAAGAAAATAAATTTGTAATTCCTGTGTTCAATTGTCAACCACTAAGGAAAATTATGTGAAAGATTGCGTCAATAATCAGGGGAGCAAAAGACTAGCTTAAAGCTGAATAACAATAGGAAAAGACATTGTAGAACCGCTATCTAAATGGACCGACAGGTAGTGAAGGCCCGAAAGTAGATTAGTAATATCAACCGGCCCCTGTGTGAGATTAATTTTTTTCTGCTATTATGCTCACTCTATCATACTTTAGAATTGTCTGGCCTTAAGCCCTCTGCAACACGATCGGCTAATCCTGGAATGCGTTTCTGCCGGTCTTCCGCCGCCTGGCAAGACAGTCATGTAACATCATTTTTCTTGCCGATTTGCTTAAACATAGACAATAATCTTAGGCACCAAGTTATGCTTTAATTGCTTCTCAGGGTCTTCAGAATAATTAAATGGTCCACATTGCCCAATAATTCATTTTTTGGGGTATTAATGATATCCAGACTTGTCAGGGTCAACCCCGGAAAAGAGCTATTGGTTCCTACATTATTCTAGTCTGCTTTGATAGCTGAGTAGGGAAACTTGATGGCCGCTCTTTAGGTGACCATCTTAAAATGCGGATTTTTAATCAAACCGATGATATTGCCCCAGGGATCTGTAAGGCTGGCCACAAGAATACCTTCGCCCACATCTTTGGGCGATTCATGAACTTTTGCGCCAAGTGCGATAAACCTGTTGTATTCCGTTTCCATGTCGTCTACACCCCAGTAAGCGACCACACTCGGTGCTTTTTCAGGGACTGACTGTTTCTCCGGCTGAAGTCCAAGTTCGTATCCGCCAATGTCAAAGCCCACATAAAACACTTCATCAAAATAAGGTTGCACCCCAAAAGCCTGTGCGTACCAGGCTTTGGCGGCAGGGAGATCAGCAACCTTGTATATCGTCGTCCGCAGACCTAAGATTTTATTTTTCATCCTGTTTTTGGTTTTTATGTTCAGGTGGCTATACTTACGCCCTTAAAACTTTGAGGTGCTAATTTAAGGGAATGTATCGGATTGCAAAGTGTATAGCTGTAGGAGAAGAAGCGCGCATCTGTGAGGAGGCCAAAGGTAGGCTAAGAGTAAGGAAACCGGTTAGTCCTGGTAGGCAGTAGCTCAGGAAAATTTTCGGGAATCATTCCCCCCTTTTGGCAAAACTACCCGAAAACCGTACATTTAAGCTTTGTAATTGAAGCCTGAATGAATCAGGTTGGTACGGCCATTACTTATACTTATGAATAATAGAAAAATAAATCCTCAGGACGCATTAGATTACCACAGCCAGGGCAGACCGGGCAAGATCAAAGTAGTACCCACTAAAAATACAAAGACGCAACGCGATCTTTCACTGGCTTACTCCCCGGGCGTGGCAGAGCCCTGCATGGCCATTTACCGTAACCCGGAAGATGTGTACAAATACACCGCTAAAGGCAACCTGGTGGCGGTGATCAGCAATGGTACGGCAGTGCTTGGCCTGGGTGATATAGGTCCGGAAGCCGGCAAGCCGGTGATGGAAGGGAAAGGTGTATTGTTCAAAATATTTGCCGACATAGATGTGTTTGACATTGAACTGAATACTACGGACGTAGAAGAGTTCATTAAAGTAGTGAAAGCACTGGAACCCACTTTTGGCGGCATTAATCTGGAAGACATTAAAGCACCCGAGTGTTTTGAAATAGAGCGGCGCTTGAAAGAAGAGTTGAAGATACCCGTGATGCATGATGACCAGCATGGCACGGCTATTATATCTGCGGCTGCATTGATCAATGCCCTGGAGCTGGTCAATAAACCGATAGAACAGGTGAAAATAGTGGTGAATGGCGCCGGAGCGGCGGCTATAGCCTGTACCAAGCTGTATATATCCCTGGGTGCCCGACTCGAAAATATCCTGATGCTGGATAGTAAAGGGGTAATCAACACCAGTAGGGAAGGGCTGGATGAGATGAAACAGCAGTTTCTGGCAGATACCAGCAAGACTACGCTTGCGGAAGCCATGGAAGGTGCTGATGTCTTTATCGGACTAAGTAAGGCGGGTGTACTATCGCCTGATATGGTGCGGAGCATGGCCGCGGACCCTATTGTATTTGCCATGGCCAATCCTGATCCGGAAATCAGTTGGGACGATGCCGTTGCTGCCCGGGCAGATGTGATTATGGCGACCGGCCGCTCAGATTATCCCAACCAGGTGAACAATGTACTGGGATTTCCCTTCATTTTCCGTGGAGCCCTGGATGTAAGGGCTACCCAGATTAATGAAGCCATGAAACTGGCTGCCGTAAAGGCACTGGCCGATCTGGCCAAGCAGCCGGTACCGGATATTGTGAACATGGCCTACCGGGAAAAGAGCCTGACCTTTGGTCCGCAGTATATCATTCCCAAGCCCCTGGATCCCCGCTTGCTGAACACAGTAGCCCCGGCGGTAGCCCTCGCTGCCATGGAGAGTGGGGTAGCAAGGCAGCCGATTGCCGACTGGGAAAAATACCAACAGGAACTGTCTGCACGCCTGGGCCTGGACAACTACCTGGTACGACTGCTCAACAGTACGGCCCGAAAAGATCCGAGAAGGGTGGTCTTTGCCGAGGCAGACAACCTGAAAGTATTGAAAGCTGCTCAAATTGTTAAGGATGAAGGTATCGCTACGCCTATCCTGCTGGGCAACGAAAAAAGGATAAACCAATTGTTGCAGACGCATAATATAGACCTGCATGATGTGACGATCATCGATCCGAGAAGTGAAGAGATGATTGACAAGCGGATTGCATTTGGCGAGCTCTTCTTTCAAAAGAGGCACCGGCGAGGCTTTAACTTCTATGAAGCCAAGAAGATCATGCGGGAGCGAAACTATTTTGGCTGTATGATGGTGGAAACCGGCGAAGCCGATGCGCTTATCAGTGGCCTTACACGCAACTATACCGACACCATCCGACCAGCTCTGGAAGTCATCGGCATGGAAGAGGGTGTAGAAAAAGTGGCAGGTATGTATATCGTACTTCGTCCGCAGGGCCCGCTGTTCCTGGCCGATACCACGGTGAACCTTAACCCCAACTCGGAAGAACTGGCCAATATTACCCTGCTGACGGCTAAAGAAGTGCGGCAGTTTAACATAGAACCCCGGGTAGCACTCTTGTCTTATTCCAATTTCGGTAGCAGCCATACACCGGAGGCGATTATGGTAAGGGATGCATTGGAACTCATTAAGAAAAAGGATCCCACGCTTATTGTTGACGGGGAAATACAGGCTTCCATGGCTTTTAATAAGGACATTCTTAAAGAAAGCTATCCGTTTTCTGCACTGGTGGATGGGGAGGTTAATACACTTATTTTTCCTAACCTGTCTTCCGGAAATATTGCCTATAATTTATTGATGGAAGTGGGCGGTTTTGAAGTGATAGGTCCCGTGTTGATGGGCGTGAAGAAACCGGTGCATATTTTGCAATTGGGAAGCAGTGTGCGTCAGATTTGCAGCATGGTAGCTATGGCCGTGATGGATGCCCAGGTAAAGTGTAAAAAATAATCCGGATCAGTTATGTCTTTGTTTCGCGTCAGCACGCCTTTCAATATTGAACTTGAATTCACCGTGGCCCCCTTTCATAAGCGACTCATCGCCTGGTTGGTGGATCTGTTGCTGCTATTTATCTATGCCTACCTGATGCTTTTTTTTGTATACGGCAGTATTATGGAAGCATTCGAATATGGTGGCATCTGGCAGCACAAAGCAGAGGTAGTGCTCGTTATATTTACCGTGGTGCTGCCGGTAATGATGTATCATTTGATTTTTGAGGTGTTTAACCATGGCCGTAGCCCAGGGAAAATAGTGTTGGGGCTTAAGGTGATGAATAAGGAAGGAGCAGCACCGAGTCTTTCACAATACCTCTTGCGCTGGATACTTTGTTTTCCTAATTATTTCAGCCTGTTGATCATTTTTGCCTACCAGCCGGCCATCCTCATTTACGTGATGATGATACTGGGCGTGGCTGGCATTCCCGATGTGATCGCTATTGCAGTAAGCAAATATGGGCAACGGTTGGGCGATCTTGCCGCCGACACGCTGCTGGTAGACACGCAGGTAAAATCGACGATCACGGAAACCATATTTATGGACCTGGACGAAGAAACCGTCTATGAGCCGGTTTACCCTGAAGTCTTGCGCCTTACGGACCGCGATCTTAATGGCATCCGCAACCTGCTGTCGGTAAAAAACAAAAGGTATTCTGAAGATTACATTTTAAGAGTATCATATAAGATAGAAGAGGTGCTGGGGGTGAAAATGAACGGCAGCCCCGAACTTTTTCTGAGTACCCTGATGAAAGACTATAATTATCTGACCCAGCGAAGCACAAGTTAATCCGCATTTTTAAACAACATTATTCCGGAATGAATTATCTGGGCCACGCATTATTGTCCTTAGGCGACGCACAATTACTGACCGGGAATATGCTCGGTGATTTTATAAAAGGCCGCAAAGCGTTGGAGGCTTTCCCTGATCGTATCCGTCAGGGTATTCTTTTGCATCGTAAAATCGACCAGTTTACGGATGAGCATCCGGCTTCACTTAAGGCCAAGAATTATTTCAGGGCAGA